>JAEUIK010000289.1 GCA_016793185.1 Planctomycetaceae bacterium
GTTGAATGGCTCACTTGTCGTGGAGTGGTTCACGGCGACCCTGCGTCCCGCGCTGGCAGTGCGATTCCGCCGCGCGCACGCGGACTCCCGCTACTCTCCCTACGCTCGCGAGGGGCGCTTCGATCGCAGCTCAAGTATCCGCCGCGAATCTTGTGAAAAAAGGCACAAGCGAACCCCTCCTCCAAGGAACTCTAGGCCCGGGGGGCCGCCAAGCAAGGCGGGGCGATCAGGGGCAGAGTTACCGCGGAATTCGCGGGAATCCCCTAGCCCGCCGGTGCCCCCTGGGGGCACGTCCTGGATGGACTCGTGGGTTCCTGTAAGCGGGAACTCAAGCGGCCGCCGACGCCGCCGCCCGCACGCGCGGGGGCGTGCGATTGCCCCCCGAGAGAATGACGATCACCGCCTCGATGAGCATCAGCAAGGCCAGGCTCATCAGCACGATCGCGACCCACGGCACCGGATCGCTGGGGATGTTCTGCGTGAAGCCTTGCCAGCCCCGATCGAAGACAAAATAGTTGGTCGAGATGCGGACCAGCGCCCAGGCGCTCATCACGTACATGAAGACCGCCGGAATGCCGGTCACGAACCAGACCCACTTGGCCCGGCGCGTGCGCCACAGCCAGACCGTGACAGCGACCAGCGCGAGCGCCGCGAGCAATTGGTTGCTGGCCCCGAAGAGATCCCAGAACAACCGCCAAGCGGGGGTCACTTTTCCGGTCAGGTCGGGGACTGGTTCGCGCAGCAAGAAAATTAAAGGGGCTCCGGCGGTGATCGCCGTGGCTAAGGCTCCCCCGAGGCGCCCCTGCCATCCGGTCAGTTCCTGGATGATGTATCGCCCCAGGCGGGTGCAGACGTCGAGCGTGTCATAGACGAAGGTGGTGAAGGCCATCAGGCCGAAGGAGATTCCAAACGTGGCCGGCACGCCGACGACTTCCAAGAACCGGCCGATGCCCGACGCGTAGAGGAAGTTCGGCTTGGGCCCTTCTTTCAGGAGCGGCGACGACTGCGCCAGCATCATCACGCAACAGAGCGAGACGATCGCGACCATCGCTTCCATCAGCATCGTGCCATACCCGACCACCTTGGCGTCGGTCTCGAGCCGCAGCTGCTTCGAGGTCGTGCCCGACGCAATCAGCGAGTGAAACCCCGAGCAGGCTCCGCAGGCGATCGTGATGAACAACAAGGGAAACAGCGGTTGGCCGCTGGCGCTCGACCAGCCGATGAAGGCGGGGTACTCGATCGACAGGGCCTGCCGCGACTCGCCCGCCCCGAAGCCGAGCCCGCCGAGAATCAAGCCGAGCATGCCGCCGCCGAGCGCGATGTAGAGAAAATAGCCTCCGAGGTGTCCGCGAGGTTGCAGCAGCAGCCACATGGGGATCAGCGAAGCGGCACAACAATAGGCCATGAGGACGACGTTCCAGATGCGTTGCGCCGAGGAGCGCTCGATGCCCAGGAGTTCCTGGAGATCGAACGGGAAGTATTGTCCGGCCCAAATGGCAACTCCCACCAGTGGCACGAAGATCACCGTCGCCCAGCCGAGCGACAGGCGGGTGTACCGCAGGAGGACCCCCATCACCAGCGGCAGGGCCAGGTACAAGAGCGAGCTCGTGGCGATGCCGCCGCCGGTCACGACCTGGCCATTCTCCATCTCGAGCTGGCCGAGAAACGAGGTGGCCGTAATGTCGGTGAAGGCCACCACGATGTAGACCAGTGCGAGCCAGACGAAGCTCAGGAAAAGCAGGTAGGAGCGCGGAGTCATGTGGTCGCGCACCACTTCGGCGATCGAACGCGCCTGGTGGCGGATCGAGGCCACGAGCGCCGTCATGTCGTGGACGCCGCCGATGAAGATCGAGCCGACGAGGATCCAAATCAGCGCGGGAAGCCAGCCAAACATGGCCCCTGCCAGGATCGGACCGACGATCGGGCCCGCCGCGGCGATGGCCGAGAAATGCTGCCCGAGGAGGAACTTGGGCTCGATCGGGACGTAGTCCACGTCGTCGCGCAGCTCGACCGCGGGCGTTTTGGCCTGCGGATCGAGCAGCAGCAGCCGGGCCAGCACCGGGCCGTAAGTGACGTAGGCGATCGACAGCAGGACCGCGGACAGAACCACCACGAGGACCAGATTCATGCGAGGGCACCTGCAGGGCCGAGGCGTGTCCCAGGGCTGAGATGGCGCCGCACAGCGACGAAAAGCCCTGTTGGAGGCAACGATAGCCGACCCTGTGGCGCCTGGCAACAGCGGCCGTGGACGCTGCGAGCGGGCCCCGTATAATGATCCGCTTTCCGCCCTGCGCGGTGATTGACAATCGCAGAGTGCAGCCCTGGCTGCCCGAGCGCGGCGCCCGCCGCTCACTTCGATCGTCCCCGGCAATCTTCCTCGACCCTGGCAAAGGAGGGCCCTCCGAACGTGGCCGCAGCAGAACCAGCCAACGCCGACAAGCAGCCCCTCGAACGCGTCGTCATCATTGGCAGCGGACCCGCCGCCTGGGCGGCGGCGATCTATACCGCCCGCGCGCAGCTGCAGCCCCTGGTGTTCGAGGGAGCCATTACCGAGGCCAACCGGCTCGATGGCACGCTCCCGCTCGGACAGCTCTCCCTCACTACCGAGGTCGAGAACTATCCCGGTTTTCCCGCGGGCAATTTGCAGCAGTTCCTCGATACGGCCCTGCCGGCCGACGAGCGGGCCATGATGGCCCCGCACACGGGGCACGGCGTGAGCGGTCCCGAGTTGATGGAGCTGATGCGCCGCCAGGCCAAGAACTTCGGCACGCGGGTCGTCACCGACGACATCGTCGACGTCGATTTCACGCAGCGTCCCTTCACGCTCAAGTCGCTGGAGGGAACCGTGACCAAGGCGCATGCGGTGATCGTCGCCACCGGGGCCCGGGCGAATTACCTCGGACTCCCCTCCGAAGAGGCCTACAAGAACCGCGGCGTCAGCGCTTGTGCCGTGTGCGATGGGGCCTTGCCACGATTCCGCAACAAGCCGCTGATCGTGATCGGCGGCGGCGACTCGGCCGTTGAAGAAGCGACCTACCTGACGAAATTCGCCAGCCGCGTCCATTTGATCCATCGCCGCGACGCCTTGCGCGCGTCGAAGATCATGGCCAAGCGCGCCGAGGACAACGAGAAGATTCAGATCCACTGGAACTCGCAGCTCCACGAAGTACTGGGAGACGACAAGTCGGGCGTCACCGGCGTGAAGCTCGAGAGCACCACCGACGGCGCCATCCGCACGCAAGAGGCGACCGGCGTCTTCCTGGCCATCGGCCACACCCCCAACACGCGCTTCCTCGAAGGCAAGCTCGAGCTCACCCCCAAGAAGTACATCCAGTGGACGACGCCCCAGCGCACCTACACCAGCGTCGAGGGGGTGTTTGCCGCCGGCGACGTGGCCGACGACTATTATCGCCAGGCCATCACGGCGGCCGGCTCGGGCTGCATGGCGGCACTCGATGCCGAACGTTGGCTCGCCGGACAAGGGATTGAGTAACCCCACGGTTACCTAGCAGAGGGAACGGATTCATGCAGTTGACCAGCGTGGCCGAAGCGCGCCGGGCCGAGTCGATCGACCGCGAGGTCCGCGTCGCTGGATGGGTTCGCACCCGCCGCGACTCGAAAGGAGGCTTCAGCTTCATCGAGCTCAATGACGGCTCGTCGTTGGGCAGCCTGCAAATCGTGGCCGAAGCGGCGCTCCCGACCTACGAGACCATCGTCAAGCACCTGACCGCCGGTGCCAGCATCGTCGCCGTCGGCACCGTCCAGGCCTCGCCCGCCAAGGGGCAGGCGACCGAGCTCAAGGCGCGCGAAATCCAGCTCTTGGGCTCCTCCGACGCCGAAGCCTACCCGCTGCAGAAGAAACAACACTCCTTCGAGTTTCTGCGCACGATCGCCCACCTCCGACCCCGCACGAATACCTTCGGCGCGATCGCGCGGCTGCGGAACTGCGTGAGCCGCTCGATCCATGATTTCTTTCAGGAGCGCGGCTTCCTCTACATCCCGGCCCCGATCATCACCGCCAGCGATTGCGAGGGGGCGGGCGAGATGTTCAAGGTCACCACCCTCGATCCGGCCAAGGCCCCGCGGAACCCCGCCGGGCAGGTCGATTATGGCCAGGATTTTTTCGGCAAGCCGGCGTTCCTTACCGTCAGCGGGCAACTCAATGCCGAGATCTTCGCCTGCTCGCTCGGCCGCGTGTACACGTTCGGACCGACCTTCCGCGCCGAGAACTCGAACACCTCGCGCCACCTGGCCGAGTTCTGGATGGTCGAACCCGAGGCCGCCTTCTACGAGCTGGAGGACAACATGTCCCTGGCCGAGGGCTTCCTCAAGCGGATCTTCTCCGACGC
>JAEUIK010000298.1 GCA_016793185.1 Planctomycetaceae bacterium
TGAGCGGGCGATCGCGCTCGGGGGGCCGCGATTCGGACCGCTGCCGGGCCGCGACCATACCGGCCATGGCGGCGGCCGCGTTGCCGAGCACCTCGCGGCTGATGCGATTCAGCCCGGCGATGTCGACGATCGAATTGAGCATCAGGATGTCTTTGTCGCCGACATACTGTCGCACCTGCCCCGAGGCCAGTGTGCTGACCATGAGCTTGGGGACGCCCAAGGGGAGGGAACGCATCGCGGCGGTGCCGATCGTGGTGCCGGCCGAGCCTCCGATCGCCAACACGCCGGAGAGCTCGCCGAGCGTGAAATGCTCGCGCGCCAGCCGCGCGGCGCCGGCGGCGGCGAGGCTGATGGCCTGGCCTCGATCCCGGGCTTGGGCAACTTCGGTCAGATCCGCGCCGGCCGCGGCAAAGACTTCTCTCCGAGCGATGTCGGCGGTGACTGCCGGAGTTCCCAGCGCGCCCGTATCGACGAGTGTGACGGGCACCCGCGCGCGGACCAATTGGTCCCGGAGGAACGCGGCTTCTTCACCCTTGGTATCGAGCGTGGCCAGGATAAAGACGCTCATCGGACGCTCGGCGAAGGGGAGGGGGCGGCGATTCTGTGGCCATGGCGATCTAGTAGCGAACCAGTCCCTGCTCGACCCGTTCGGGGGCGACGGCCGAGAGGATCTCGACGGCGCGCTCCGTCATCATCTTCAGCTCGCTGCCGATCGCGATGAACTGCATCCCCTGTTCCGCCCGCGCGAGGGCGGCGTCGATGCTCATCGTGTGCATGCCGGTCGGGGTGCCGGTCTTGCGGCCGGCGGCCACGACGCGGTCGAGCATCGACTCGAATTCATCGTCCGAAGCCTCGCTGCCGTCGGCGGAGCGCATGTTGGCCCGCAGATCGACCGGGCCGACAAAGATCGCATCGACTCCCGGCAGCGCGTAGATTTCCTCGGCGTTGGCCACGCCGGTCGGGCTTTCAGTCTGCAGGACGACCAGGATCTCGTCGTTGGCCCGGGCAAAGTACTCGCCGGCGCCGGTGTTGAAGTTGAGCGTATGCATGCCGCCGCCGAGGCTGCGGTTGCCGATCGGCGGGTACTTGGCGGCGCGAATCGCTCTTTGGGCTTGCTCGACCGTATCGACCATCGGCACGACGATCCCCCAGGCCCCCGCATCGAGCACGCGTTTGATGTAGTCGTGGCTTCCCTGCGGTACGCGAGCCAGGGGGACGCAGCCGGCGTCGGCGATCGCCCCAAAGATCATCGCCGCTTGCGACCAGTCGATGGGGGAGTGTTCCATGTCGAGGGTCAGCCATTCGAAGCCGGTGCGGGCCAGCACGCGCGAGGCGAAGAGATCGCCGCAGGAGAGCCAGGTGCCGAACGAAGGCTTGCCCGACTGCAGGGTTTGCTTGACAGGATTGGTTTTCATCGTGGTTCCGGCTCCGGTTCGCTCGACCCAAGGACGACGGCTCAGTTTTTCACAAGATCCGGGTTGCCGCAAGGTGCGCGCTCACGGGGCGCTGGTCGTGCACAGCCTGGCTCCTTACAATCCATCGTTTCGCCATGTGTCCAGCCGCGAATCCGAGGATCGACCGACCGATGGGCGAGTTTCGCACCGTAGCCAAAGTGGGCTCGATCCCGGCAGGGCAGGGGGCCACGTTCGTGGTCGACGACCGGCTGGTCGCGGTCTTTTATGTGGACGGCGCGTATCACGCCATCGACGATCTCTGCCCGCACATGGGGGCCTCGCTGGGGGCAGGGCAGGTTTACGAAGGGGCCGTGGTGTGCCCCTGGCACGGCTGGCGCTTCCGTGTGACCGACGGCACCTGGTGCGACAATCCCCGCATCAAGATCGCCGCTTTCGAGGTCCGGGTGGAAGGGGACGAGATCCAGGTGCGTGTGAATCCGCCGGCCGCGGCGACCTGACGCGCCGGGCGGACCGGCTCGAAGTTCTCGCCGCGCAACGGTTTCCTGGTTCCCGTGGGAAGGTTCTCGAGAGCTGCACCCAGCATCGTTCTGGCCGAGCGTGTCTGTGCCCGCGCTCCGTCCTGCCGGCGTGACCTAGAGTTGTGGGTCGGGTTACTTCTGTCGTTCGGCCCACACCACTCTTGGGGATCTGGTCATGCGTACCTTTGGCATCGCTCTCGCTTT
>JAEUIK010000304.1 GCA_016793185.1 Planctomycetaceae bacterium
TTGCCTGCGGAGCGATGGTCACCCAGCCAGTGCGACTTTGCCGAAATTCAGCTTCGAGGGCGGCCACCGCCCATTGTGACGCGGCATCGTCCGCAAGTTCCGAGTCGGTGGTCGCCAGCAGTGCGCGGCGACGTTCGAGCAGCGCACGGCGTCGCGCGTGGACCACCGGGTCGGGATCGTACGGGCGATCCGCGCGATCGACGCCCGCAAAGACCGCCTGCAAGCGGTAATACTCCGTCTGCGAGATGGGATCGAACTTGTGATTGTGACAACGAGCGCAATGGACGGTCGTACTGGTGAAAGTCGACATGCAGTTGGTAATCATGTCGTCGCGGTCGAGGACTTGCGCGAGTTTCTTGTCGACCGTGTCGTCGACGATGCACATCAACGAACTTTCGTCCCATGAGCCGGCCGCCAGAAAGCCGAGCGCGACCGTCGCTTGTGGATCGTCGGGAAACAGCACGTCGCCGGCCACTTGCTCGGCCACGAAACGCGGATACGGCTTGTCTTCGTTAAAGGAGCGGATCAGGTAATCGCGGTACGGCCAGGCATTGGGACGCGGGCGATCCTGGTCGTTGCCGTGCGTTTCGGCGAAGTGCACGACGTCCATCCAGTGCCGAGCCCAACGTTCGCCGTAGCGCGGGCTCGCCAGCAAACGGTCCACGAGGTGAGCGTACGCCTCCGGGGACGTGTCGGCGAGGAACGCCGCCACTTCCGCCGGGGTCGGCTGCAAACCCGTCAAATCGACGGTCACGCGGCGGAGCAACGTCAGCGGATCGGCCTCGGGCGAGGGCTCCAAGCCGTGGTCGCCGAGCTTGGCGCGCACGAAGCGATCGATCGGATGGACAAGGTCCGGGGCGCCCGGCACGTCGGGGACCGCAGGGCGCTCGAGCGGACGCAGCGACCAATGATCGCCCAGGAGCCGATCCGCACCGATTTCGTAGTCTGCGGGCCAGTGGGCCCCCTGGTCGATCCAACTGCGGAGGGCGGCAACCTGCTCGACCGAGAGCCGCTCTCCTTCCGGGGGCATGCGGCGGTCGGGATCGTTGCTTCGGACGCGCTCGATCAGCGAACTTGCGCCGCTCTGGCCGGGGACGATGGCCTTACCGCTGGCTCCCCCCTGCAAGGCACTCGGGCCGCGGTCCAGCCGGAAATCACTCTCCTGCAATTCCGCGCCATGGCACTCGAGGCAGCGCGCTTGCAGGATCGGCGCGATCTCGCGAATGAAGTCTCGCGCCTCGGTCACGGGCTCGGCCGCCTGTGCCGACAAGAGTGCCAGCGCAGCGAGCCCGGCTGCGGCGATTCTCAATCCAGTCAGCGGCGAGGCCCGTGTGGGCATGCACGATCCCCATTCCACCGCGTTGGCGATGCTTCTCGAACACCCCAAAGTCTAAATTGGCCGTGCCCAGCTGGCAAATTTGGCAAGGTTGGTGCGAAGCTATTGCGGAAAGCCCTCCAGACCTTCGTCCAGTTGCACGCCAAAACTGTTGAGCGCCATCGAAACGAGATTGTATTGGCCGACGGTAAAGACCAGGTCCATCATTTGCTTCTGGTCGTAGATCGCGGCAAGCGCGTTCCAGGTCTCGGTCGAAAGCATCGCCTGGGCGTGCAATTCATCCACAGCCGTGAGCAGCAAGCGGTCATGGTCGTTGAGCCCGGCGGCGCCGGGTCCGATGGCGATCCGCTCGATGTCGTGGTCTGTGAGCCCGGCCACTTCGCCCATCCGGACATGCTGCCCCCACTCGTACTCGGCGTTGCAGAGCCAGCCGATCCGCAGAATGATCAGCTCGCGTTCCCGCGGCGGCAAGGTATTGCGCCGCAGCACGTGGGTGGCAAAAGTCAGCCAGTCTCGAGCCAGATCGGGATGGTTGGCAAAGGTCGTAAAGACATTCCACAGCCGGCCAGAGCGCTCGTACGGAGCAAGAATCGCTTCTTGCGCGGGCGTCCAATCCGCGCGTTTCACCGGCTCAATGCGTGGCCGCGGCAAGCGATGCGAGGGACGGTCCGGGCTCATGCGCCTTCCCCTTGGATTTACGTCGAACTGCAATACGTTACCCAATCCGCGCCGTCTGGCCCCCATCGACCGGTAGCACGATGCCCGTGATGAACTGCGCTTCGTCCGAGGCCAGGAACAAAGCGGCGCGGGCGACGTCCCAGGCGGTCCCCATTTGGTTGCGGAGCGGAACTCGGGCGTTGCGCTCGCGAATCAGCTCGTCCTTGGGAATTCCGCGCCGCTGGGAGATTCCTTCGATCGCCATCGGGGTCTCGATGAACCCGGGGGCGATCACGTTCGCCCGGATTCCATAGGCGGCGTTACCCAGCGCCAGCGTTTGCGTCAGGGCGTTGAGACCGGCTTTTGAAACCTTATAGGCGGTGAGGTCGAGCGCCGCGGCCACGGCCGCCAGCGAGGAGAC
>JAEUIK010000330.1 GCA_016793185.1 Planctomycetaceae bacterium
ATCCGAGCCAACAGCCCGAGCCTCCGCAGTTCTCGGCCGGGTGGGCCATTCCGCAGCCTGATGCGGTCTATTACATCGACGAGAAGCCTTATGTCGTCAAAGCCGACGGCGTGGTGGACTATCAGTATTTCGTCGTCGACCCGGGCTATGAGCGCGATGTCTGGCTGCGCGCCTTTGAATGCCGTCCGGGCAACTACGCGGTCGTGCATCACATCATTGCGTTTGTCCAGGAACCGGATGGCAAGCGGACCCCCATGCCCGCCTATGTGCCGGGACAGGACCCAGCGCCGCCCCAGGAGGTCAATGGCTCGTATCTTGGCGAAGGTGGCGAGCGGCTCCGCGGCGGCGAGACGAGCCGTGGTGCGCAGATCGGTTACGCCCCGGGCATGCCCCCCTCGAACTATCCCGAGGGCTGGGGGCTGCGCGTGCCGGCTGGCTCGAAGTTCGTGTTCCAGATGCACTACACCGTGGCGGGGACGCCTCAGCCCGATCGGAGTTGCCTCGGCGTCGTGTTCGCCGATCCCCGGACGATCAAGCACGAAGTTCGCGGTGGCGTCTGCGGGACCGTTGCCTTCGAGATTCCGGCCGGAGCGCCGGACCACGTGCTGACCGCGCGGAGGAAGTTCCGCCGCGATACGCTGCTGGTGGGCTTCATGCCGCACCTGCACGTGCGCGGCACCGCCTTCCGCTATGAGGCTGAGTACCCGGATGGCCGGCGCGAGGTACTCCTCGATGTGCCCCGGTACGACTTTAATTGGCAACTCTGGTACTCGCCCGAGAAGCCGATTCTGATGCCCAAGGGCTCGCGCTTGATCTGCACGGCCCACTACGACAACTCAGCCGACAACGTCTACAACCCCGATCCCACGGTGGCCGTCCGCTTTGGCGAGCAGACGTGGGAAGAGATGATGTTCGGCTGGTTCGTGTGGATCGACCCGAGTGCTCAACCCTTTGCCGCAACGCCCGGCGACGAATCGGACGCTGACGACTCACCCGCGACACCCGACGAAGGGGACGTGACCGGAGAGTAATCGCTCACCGCGACAAGCCAGGTTCGCCTGGAGTTCGCGCGGCCAGGATCGCCTGTTGTTTAGTTGGCAAGTGTCGCAAGTGGTGGGGGATGTGGGCCGTCACTCGCTCCAGCACCGTTCGCAGTGTCAACCGGCCGTCGGTGGAATGCATCCCTTGGCGCTCGAGCTGTGTGGCTGTCAGCGTCGCCAGAATCGCTCCGGTGTGTCGGCGAACGGACTCGATGAGTGCGACCTCATCCATTACGCACCGTCCGGCGAAGGCCAGCGCCACGGTCTTGTCGGGATCGGCTCTTACGAGTAGCGGCTCGTCCTCGACGAGAATCCGTTTGATGCGTTCGGCATAAAGCAGCTCTGCATCCGCGAGGTGGCACACGAGCTGCCGAATCGACCAACGTCCCGGTTCGGGGTGGGCATCGAGCTCGGCCTCCGTGAAATCGAGGTCGAACAGCCGCGCGACGGCCTGTCGTACTTCGGCGGCACCCGCCTGGTAGGCCTCTACCAGGGTCTGATCGGCTGGATTCACAATTCGCTCCAGTGGCCGCGGTCGCGGGGCATGGGATCCATCGAGCGCGACGATGCTTGCCGACGCCAGCAACTCAACAAGAATGCCCGGGGGCTGAGATCTCTCCCGACCCCCGGACAAATCATTACAACAGATTGACAACGCGATCTGCGAGCCCCTTTTCGCCCAACAGGATGTTGAGCTTCGAGTTGGCCGAGATCTTCTCCAGAATCTCCAGCTCTCGCAGGCGCATCAGAGTCGGGTTGTCGGTCAGCAGTTTGGCCGTGTTGGCCTGGCTGCGGATGGCCGCGGTCTCCTCGCGGCGCGCGATGAGGTTGGCCTCGGCGGCCTTCTTGGCCTCCGTGACCTTGTTCATCAGGTCCTTCATCTCACCCGGCAGGATCACGTCGCGGATACCGACCGCGATGAGTTCGACGCCCAGCGCCTTGGCCCGCGTGCGGACCATATCGGCCAGCTCGTCGGCCACGCCATCCTTCTCGGTCAGGAACGTGTCGAGCTCGCGAGCCCCCACCACGGCACGCAGCGCCAGCTGTGCCTCGCGGTACAGCGTCTGCCGCACATCTTCGACCGTGCTCACCGAGGCCCGGGCGTCGACAATCCGGTAGGTGACGATGGCGTTCATGCGCAGCGTCACCTTGTCGGCCGTCATGATGTCCTGGCCGGCCACGTCGAACATCGCCTCGCGGAGGTCCTCCTGGACGAACTTGACTTGCGCCAGGTTCTTCCAGAAGGCGTACCGGCCCGGCGGCAACGTCGCGACGAATTCGCCGTCGATGAACAGGACGCCGACGTGGTGCGCCTCGACCTTGGCCAGGTCGAGCACGCGTTCCACATGGGGCGACTGCAGGATGACCTGCAGGTGCGGGTGTTCGAAACGCACGGCGTGCTTGGCCGCCGACGCTGATGCGCCGGCTGCACCCCGTGCATCGACCACTTCGACCCGCACCTCACGCAGGGCCGTCCAGTAGGCGTACAGGCCCGGCGGCAAAATCTGGCTGAAGCGACCATCGATCCAGACGAGCGCCCGCTCGTAGTCCTTCAGGTCCAGCACCGCCGCGCGATCGCGCAGCGCACCCGACTTGACGATCACGTCGAGCTTCTCGTGCACCAGCCATGGCTGGCGCAGCGAGACGACTTCGACCTTGGTCTTGTCGAGCGGGTCCACGAACCAGTGGCGACCCGCGCCGAGCAAACCACGGAACTCGTCGTCGCGGAAGTACAGGCCCGCCTCGTAGCTGCGGATCTTGATGGTCTTGAGAATGAAGATGTTCATGGTGTTGCCCTCCACTTTGCACGACACGAGTCATAGTTGACCCGCGAATCGTGGTGCGGGTTCACAAGAAAAGCCCTTGGGGGCGAAGCGAAACGCAGGTCCCACATCCGGATGCGGAGTGCGCTTGAGCCTGTGCTATCCGAGGCGATGATTTGGCTTGGCCGGCAAGGCCGCTCGAGCCGCAGCTCTGGCTTAGTCGCCGACGTCGGTTGGTCGTTGCCCTGGACTCGCACAAGCGGCATCTGCACACTGCAGGGCACCGTCTTGTGTTGCTGCCGACAGTCGAGCCGTGTGCCACGGGCTGCGCCGGTGGTACCCGATCAAGCACATGTCGGCCGCAGACCTGCGGTCACCCACCCCCGCGGGCGGTTGGAGGCGCTTGCGCGCCGGGTCGGGAAGGCCCTAGGGCCTCGCCCGGTGTTGGTACGGGAGTCGAACCCGTGACAGCCAGATGCTTAGTCTGGTGCTCTAGCCACTGAGCTAACCGTTGGCGGCGGATGCAGCTTGCTTTAGAACCCAGACGCGGAACGCGCGGCGAGCAATCACCTGGAAGGCAGGATGTGCCCCGCGCGCCGCTGGAACCGGCCGAATCCACCATCCAGGGTGAGGCGGCAATCTCGACTGAGGTTCACACCGCTTTAATCACTCCCTGGCCGGAATCGCGCGAATTCCTTGTGTAGTTCT
>JAEUIK010000338.1 GCA_016793185.1 Planctomycetaceae bacterium
TGGCGGAGATTCGCGCGGCGAGCGGGCAGTTCCGCGCGGCGGCCGACGCCCTCTCGACGGCCGAGATGGCCCGCGTGCAATGGCCCCCGCTGCCCGCCGAGGTGCTCGTGGATGAGATCCGGAGCTGGTGGGATGCGCAGCGGAGCCCCTGGTCGCGCCGCGTGCATGGTTTTTATCGGACGGTCGGGCGGACGGCAGCCTGGCCCCTTCGCGCCGCCTGGGATGCCTTGTCGGTTCCCAGCCCCGACGCCGTGGAGACCTTCCAGCGGCAGGAACGGGGGGCGATCGTGCTGGCCGTCGAAAAGCTTATCGACGAACTCGACCGGCTGGGCCAGATCGGCAACGACATGCTCCGCCCCCGGCTGGCGGCCTTGCTGACCGGCGATGCGCGGCGCGAACTGCTCGAGCGAGTGCAGGCCAGCCACGACCAGTTGCCGCCGGTCGACGACGATTACCGCGAGTTCTTGCGGAGCGAGCTCGACGCCTGGGGAGGGCAGAACCCGAAGGCGATCAACTTTCTGCGCTCCCTCGATCACGTGGCCGCGATCGCCCGCCCGGCCATCACGGTCTCCCTGGCAGTGAGCGGGTGGGTGCTGGCCGGCGGGTTGGTCCACGAGGCCGCGGTGCAGGCGGCCACCCACACGGCGACCGAGTTGGCCACCGAGGCGGCGGTCGCGGGCGGCATTACCGGCGGCGGCGAGATTCTGCTGGGGACCACCGGCGAAGGTCTGCGCCGGGCCGCCGCGAGGCTCTTCGGCCGCCTGCAAACGCGCTATGCCGAGCAGCGCGCCGCCTGGCTCGCCCACTGGCTCGAACGCGAGCTCCTCGGTCAAACGCTCGCGGAGCTGCGCGAAGGGGCCGAGCTGCCGGGACGCTCCGAGTTTCAAGCGGTCCAGCAGGCCCTGGTACTGCTGGGCGCGCCCGCCGCCTGACGGGCGGAAGAGCAAACCTCACGACGCCGCTGCGGCCGGCGCATACCCGACACGACCCGCCACGTACACGTCCCCCTCCAGCACGCGAATGGCCGGCTGCTCCACCCGCCACGCCTCGTTCATGCGCGCGAGCCCCTGCCCCCCGACCGGCGTCGTCGCGCTCGCGCCTCCCAGCAGCTTGGGAGCGACGAACACATGGGCCTCGTCGACGGCGCGGGCGTCGAAAAAAGTTCCCAATACCCGGCTTCCCCCCTCGACGAGCACATTCGTCAGTTGCCGTCGCCCAAGCTCGGCCAGCAGGCTGTCGAGCCGGGCGGCTTCGCTGCCCCCCGCGCAGGCGTACACTTCGCAACCGAGCGCTTCGAGGCTGCGGCGCCGCTCGGGGAGCACGCTGTCGGCGACGGCCACGAGCACGGGCGTGTCGCGCGCCGTCCTGACCAACTGGCTCCCCGGGTCGAGTGCGCCGCGGGAATCCAGCACCACGCGGAGCGCGGTGCGCGGTCCGGGGGGGCGGGCCGTCAACAGGGGATTGTCGGCGCGGACGGTGCCGCTGCCGACCAGGATCGCATCGACGCGTCCGCGGAGGGCATGGACAATCTCGCGCGACGCGGCGTTCGAGATCCACTGGCTGTCGCCGCCGCGGCTGGCGAGCTTGCCGTCGAGCGTCATCGCCCACTTGGCGATCACCCAGGGGCGCTGGTCCTGCAGCAGCTTGAGATAGGGAGCGTTCAACTGGGCGGCTTCGGCCGCGCCGATCCCGAACTCGACCGCGATGCCCGCCGCTTCGAGCTGCCGGGCTCCCTGGCCATCGACGCGCGGAAACGGATCGCGCTGGGCCGCCACGACGCGGCGCACCCCGGCCGCCACCAGGGCCGCGGTGCAGGGAGGCGTCTTGCCGTGATGGCAGCACGGCTCGAGCGTGACGTAGAGGGTGGCGCCTCGAGCACGGGGACCGGCGATCCGCAGCGCCTCGATCTCGGCATGGGGGCCCCCGTAGCGGCGATGCCAGCCTTCGCCGACGATCTCGGCGCCGTGGGCGATGATGCAGCCCACCAGCGGATTGGGCTCGACCGCGCCGCGTCCCTGCGCCGCGAGCTCGAGTGCGCGCGCCATATGCCAGCGATCGAGATCGTCCTGGAGCATCGCTAGTCCATCCCAGGCGTCCAGAGCGCCGACTTCTGTCCACCGCCGCGATCCGCATCGGGGGTCCAGATGCCGCTCTCGGCGGGCTTCTCGGCCGGCGGCGCGCCGGGGGGCATCATTCCGCCCCGTCCTGCGCCTTCCGGCGGGGCCAGCATAATGCCGGCCGACATCAGGATCTGGGCCACGGCCTCCCGAATGCCGGGTTGGTTGCCGTAGTTGCGCAGCACCAGGTTCAGCACGCGCTCGACCTCGGGCAGGTTGCGCCGCACGGCGTGGATCTCCAGCTCCTGCAAGTCGAAGATCATCGTCGACTGCTGAGCCGCCTGCGCTGCCGCTCGCCCCTCGGCGAGGTACTTGAGCGCGTCGGCCGGATCTTCGCAGACGCTCGCCAGAATGTAATAGAGCCGCTCGGCCCCGATCCGCTCGAGCAGTTGAGGACGGGCCACGACTTGCAGCGCGGCTTCCCTCGTCGCCCGGCGCAGATCGAAGGTCGTCGCGCGATCGAACGCGACGCCGACCTGCTCGTCGGTCAGGCGGGCGAAATCGAGCCGCCGCAACCGCACCAGGGGGAGACGGTCGAGATCGAGTCCCTGCGGATCGAGCGGGGCCGCCGGCGCCAGGCCGAGCGATTGCTCCAGCTCGGCAAAGTCGAACTTCGCGCCTGTGCTCTCGACGTCGAGCTCGAGAATGAGCAGCGCCGCGCGCACGGCCCGTTGCTGTTCCGAGCTGTGCGCGGCCTCCAACGGCGTCTTGCCACCCAGGGCCGCCAGCGGAGTCTTGGGCCACAATCCCATCACGCGGCGGCGCAGCACTTCGGTCTGCAACTCGCGGGCCCGCTCGGGGGTCAGTCCCCGCGGCAATTGCAGCTCGGTCCGGAGGATTTCCAGCGTCAGGCGTTGCCGCGAAACCACTTCGGGCTCACTGGCCGGCCCCAAGCTATTGGGAAGCCAGGCCGTGAGTTGCGCCTGCAGCTTCTCCAGATTCCAGCGGGCGACCGAAACCTCCAGCCGCGCGGAGCGATCGGTCTCTTTGCCGAACAGGGCGACCCGCCCGATGACCAGGGGAATGGCCTCGGCCTGGACGTCGGCGGTCTCGACGCGGGGATGATCGAAGATCGCGTAAGCCGCGCGCGGCGGCGGCTGGCCTTCCTCGGCCATGCGGGGGTCGACCGGCATCTCGACGGTCTGCAACGACGCGGTCAGGGCGGCGGCCACCTGGTCGGCGTCGTTGACGGGGAACTCGACGAAGAGTTGATCGACCACATCCTCGTTGAGCAGGAGCTGCGCGAGCGCCTCGGCCTCGACCGCATCGTCGGCCGACTTGGCGAGCCCGGCGAACTTGCGCAGGGCTTCGGCCGCGCCGCGCTCGTCCAGCGCGTAGGCGCGGATGTAGCCGATCGTCCGCCACAGCTCGGCCGCCTGGGGAGACTTCGCGACCAGCTCGTCGAGCACCGCCAGCGCCTGCGCGTAGCGCACATGAAACATGTGCCGGAGCGCATCGAGATACGTCTCGACCTGCTTCGCGTCGGTGAGCCCCGCCCGGCGCGGATCGAGCTCGGGGTAGGTGTCGTCGCGGAGCAGCAGCGGCAACGCCTGGGCGCGTTCGAGCGAGCCCAGCGCCTGCCGCGAGGCGCTGTCCTGCGGAGCGAAGGCCACTTGTGCGCGGAGCAAGGCGAGCGCCGGCAGGCTATGTCCGCCGATCAGGAGCAAGTCGGCCAGAGCGCTCAGTGCCTGGTAGACGACCGTGGGCATTTCCTTGGGACAATGCTCCATCGCGCGACCGAAGAGGGCGACGGCTTCCGGCAGGCGATCCTCCTGCGCCGCGAGCAAGGCAGCCTGCGAGAGGGCGATCGTGTTGTCGGGATGGACCTGAAAGAAGTGCCGCACCGTCGCCTCGGCCTCGGCGCGGCGCCCCAGCATTCCCTGCACGGCGGCCTTGAGCGTCAGCAGACAGGCTCGGTCGGGGAACTTTTCCTCGAGCCGCTGGATCTGATCGAGGCAAGCCAGACGCTGCTCTCCTTCGATCATCTTTTCGAGCTTGGGAATTTCTTGCACCAGGTCGGCGCAGCAGAACTTGAGCTTCTTGCCAGTCCCGCCAGGACAGAGTTGATACGATTCGGACATGGGGGCTCCGCGGCCTGCAGCGCAGGCAGTTGCCAAGGGGACGACGGACAGCCGGCGGACGACCTGGGGAACGGCGTCGGCGAGGGCCCAGGCCGGGGCCACCCGTTCTCGACCCGCCGTGGGGCGTCCAGCCGGATTCTACGAATGCGCACGATCCTACCACAGTCTGCCGGCGCGCGACACGGGCCGCGCGGAGGACCGCATTTGCCCGGATTCTGTCGTCGGGTTCTGTGAACCCGATTCTCCCTTCTTGCCGTCACACAAGGTGCACGACCTCAACACCGGCACCCGATCGGCCTCGAAGAGGCCGACTACAGAAAAAGAAGACAATTTGCGGTCCCCCTGACACCGGCGCTGTGGTCGATCGGCGGATTTCGACCGGCAGCTAGCGGGCGGCCAGCGCCTGGCGCTTTTCGGCCAGTAGCTTGAGCAGCGCGTGCTGCGGATCGGCGAACTTCTTGATCCCCTCCTCCATCAGCACCTCCTCGAGCCGGACGAGATCGACTTCGCGGCCGATCTCGTCGACCACGCCGGGGGGAGGAAGCTGATCGACCTGCCGCGTGGCCGTCCGGCCGCTCGCTTCGTAGGCGTCGTTCGTTTCGGGGGGATTGGTCTCAATATCGCTGCCGGCCAGAGACTCGATGTACTTCCAGGGAGGGTCTTCCGGCTTCTTGGTGCCGGTGCTGGCGAAGATCATCTCCTGGGCCAACGGGGTCTGGCGGGCGCGCCAGAAGTCGACGTTCTGCCGCCAGATCTGTTTGGCGTTCACGATGCCGACCAGGCCTTGGGCCGCGGCCGAAAGCTGCGGCACGTGCTTTTCGGTGTACACGTCGAGCCGCGAGACGAATATGCTGTAAACGCTCTTGAAGCCTTCGAGGCTCTTGGGGCGCTGCGCGCCGCGCCACACCGCCTGGGCGGCAGCCT
>JAEUIK010000347.1 GCA_016793185.1 Planctomycetaceae bacterium
GAGGCGTGGTACTCGAGCATGACCTTCTCCGCGGCGCTGGCGGCCCGCAGGTTGTAAGAGGGGGACCAGGTGGCCTGCGAGACGAGGTAGCCGAACCGCAATTGGCCGGCGGCCTCGCCGCGCGCTTCGACGAAGACGATCGCTTCGCGGAGCCGGCGGGCCGAGTCGCTGGTCAGGAGCTGGCGTTCGCGTTGCGCCTGCTGGAGCTGCTCGGTCGTCGCCCGCTGCTGCAGATTCAGTTCGAGCTCTTTTTCGACGAGCGCCCGCCGGCTTTCCAGGAGAAACTCGGAGAGCGACTTCAGGGTGTCGGCGTTGAGCACGCCCCGGGTCAGCTCGACGCTGGCGGTGGGAGCGGTGAACTGTTCGAGCTTGTCGAGATACTGCCGCTGCTGGGCCTGCAGCTCGCGCTGCTTCTGGTTCGCTTCCAGGGCATCCTCGAGCGTCCGGATCTGCGCATCGAGCGTCCGCACCTCCGCGCGGATGTCTTCTTCGACCGGGCGTTCGCGGTACCGCACCGAGCGCACGGTCAGACCCTCGCCCCCCTCGGCAAAGATGCTCCCCGGCAGGAGCTGCGCCGGCAGGTCGGTGATGACCACCTCGCGCAGGCCCGCGCCGGCGGGAACCTCGACCAGCCGCGTGACCAGGGCCTGGCCGCGGTAAACCGTCACCGTGTCGAGCTTGCCGCGGGCGTGGAGCGGATCGCTGTCGGCACGAGCCGCCGTCGGGGCCAGCCAGCCCATCCATCCCAGCAAAAGCAGTGACATCATAGTTCGTCGCATAGCGGTTGCTCCCTTGCGCGAATGGATCCGTCGGGCGAGTGCGCGCGCATCCCCATCGGGCTCGTCACCTCCCGGCGCGCGACGACGCGATGGCGCAGTAGCCTTGTTCCAGACGCCGCTGGCGAGGCCTGCGCGGGTTTGGACGCCGGACGACACTGAAAGTTCCCGGATGGATGCCACCGGGTTGAGGAAAGCCGCGTCAGTCGGCCTGCTGGGACGAGCGAGAGCGCATGAAGCAGCGCTGGACCTCGGCCACGCAGTCGCGCCCCAAGGGGGAGAGCTCGGCGCAGCGAGCCGACGGCGACTTGGCCTGAGCGATGATCTCACGCACGCGTGTCAGGTCGCCCGTGCGGGCGGCCTCCTCGATCTCGTCGCGCGTCAGCCCGTGGCAGCTGCAAACCGGGGCTGCCGGATCTTTGGGGTACACCGGCGCGCGCAAGTCGGCGGTCGTCGCCGCCCGCTCGAACTCGTCGAAATAGACAACCTCGCAGGTCGGGAGGGGACAGAAGAAGGCGGGCCGGCCGACGCTGCGGGCGCGGTCGGGGAGCAGATGTCCGTCGATCGCCGCCGGACCGACCGCGATTCCCAGCGACCCGCACCGGGGGCAGTTGCGTTGACCGGTGTCGTCGGGTTCGCGCACAAAGGCCTTGTTCATGCCACCCAGCTTAATCCCCTTGCCGGCGCGCGGCGAGCAGGCCGCCAGATTGTGCGGACTGCGAAAGGTCTGCCGCGCCGGGCGCGGCTCTGGCGCCCCGGCCGTTGGGTCGGTCGCAGTCATAGTTTGCCGGTTCGCGCTGGCAGGAGCTTTCGGCGTGGCGGGCACATTCCCGCCAAGGCGTTGTTCCATCGGCCGGTTGGAGATTCTTGCAGCCGGTCGTCGATAGCAGGTGTGTCGCCCGACGTCGTGCAGGTGCGCGAGTCGCGGCGCCGGCAACCCCCGACAAGGAGACGCCTGGCAACTCCGAAAATTGAGTTCGAAGCTTCTCTGTCTGCACAACCTGGATACGATCGACCATCGCGAGGGTGACGGAACTCCGATTGCGATTCGGTCTGAACAAACACGCGGATGACGGACGCCCCGGATGGCGACCGGCTCCCTGTTTTTCGCCTCGACAACCTACCGGCGGCCCGACTGGGGCCGGCGGGTTCGAGACGACAACCGAATGGCTGGGAGGTACGTACCGTTGCGAGTTGCCATCGTCCACGATTGGCTGGTGACCTGGGGTGGTTCGGAACGTGTCCTGGAGCAGATGCTTGCGCTTTACCCGCAAGCCGACCTGTTTACGGTCGTCGATTTCCTGCCCGCTGCGCAACGCGCTCCTCTCGCGGGTCGTAAGATCACCACCTCGTTCATTCAGCGGCTCCCCAAGGCGCGCACGCACTACAATAGCTATCTGCCGCTGATGCCTGTCGCGATCGAGCAGTTCGATCTGTCGGGCTATGACCTGGTGCTATCGAGCAGTCATTGCGTGGCCAAGGGGGTGATCACCGGCCCCAACCAGGTTCACGTTTCCTACATCCACTCGCCCATGCGGTATGCCTGGGACATGCAGCATGAGTATCTGCACGAGGCGGGCCTGGAGACGGGAGTGCGGAGCTGGCTGGTGCGGTGGATGCTCCACAAGCTGCGGGTGTGGGACGCCCGCAGTGCCAGCGGCGTGGACGCTTGCGTGGCCAATTCGTCGTTCATCGCCCGGCGGATCGCCAAGGCTTATCGGCGGCAAGCGCCGGTGATCCACCCGCCGGTCGACGTCGAGCAGATTGCGCCGGGCGGGGCGCGCGAGGATTTTTATCTGACCGCGTCGCGGCTGGTGCCCTACAAGCGGGTCGATTTGATTGTCGAAGCGTTTGCCACCATGCCCAACCGCCGGTTGGTCGTGATCGGCGACGGTCCTGAGTTGGAAAGTTTGCGGAAGAAGGCGACGCCGAACGTGCAGTTGTTGGGCTACCAGAGCACGCCCGTGCTGCACGATCACCTCCGGCGTGCCAAGGCATTCGTGTTCGCGGCGCTGGAGGATTTCGGAATCATCCTGGCCGAAGCGCAAGCGGCAGGGACGCCGGTCGTGGCGTTCGGCCAGGGAGGAGCCCGGGATATCATCCGGGGACTCGATTCGCCCAATCCCACGGGCGTGTTTATTGACGAGCAGACGCCTGAGTCGCTCAAGGCGGGCTTGCGCCGCTTCGAGCGCGAGGCGGGGCGGATCGATCCGGCCGACTGCCGGCGGAACGCCGAGCGGTTCGGCGCCGAGAGATTTCGCGAAGAGTTCGCCGGCCTGATCGCGGAAGTGATGCAGAGCTTCGAGCAGCGGTGTGCAGCGGTCGAGCCGCGCCTCCCACTCGCGGCCAACGTCTTGCAGGAGCGCGGGGACGACCTTCCCCAAGGTGCCGCGGCCTAGGCGCAAACCGGCGGTCGCAACTCCGGGTAGCCTCGGAGGAAACGTTCCCATCATCCCCAGAAACCCAGGGAGTGCGCTCCCTGGGTTTTTGTGTTGGTGTGGA
>JAEUIK010000390.1 GCA_016793185.1 Planctomycetaceae bacterium
AGAACGTCCAACTGTCCGATCTCGGCCGTGCCAAGCGGATCGTGATCGACAAGGACAACACCACGATCATCGAAGGCGCCGGCAAGAGCAACGACATCAAGGCTCGGATCGACCAGATCCGCCGCGAGATCGAAGCCTCGACCAGCGATTACGATCGCGAGAAGCTCGAAGAGCGGCTCGCCAAGCTCTCGGGCGGCGTGGCCAAGGTCAACGTCGGCGCCGCGACCGAAAGCGAAATGAAGGAGAAGAAGGCTCGCGTCGAGGACGCGTTGCACGCCACGCGGGCGGCCGTTCAGGAAGGCATTCTCCCTGGCGGCGGCGTCGCCTTGTTGCGAGCCACGGCCGGCCTCAAGCCCAAGGGTCTCGCGCATGACGAGGACGTCGGCTACAACATCGTGATCCGCGCCTGCCGGGCTCCACTGACGCAGATCGCCGCCAACGCCGGCAAGGACGGCGGCATCGTCTGCGAGCGCGTGCTCGAGAGCGAAGGCAACTTCGGCTACAACGCCGCGATCGACAAGTACGAAGACCTGGTCAAGGCGGGCATCATCGACCCGACCAAGGTCACCCGCACGGCACTGCAAAATGCCGCCAGCGTGTCGACCCTGCTGTTGACCAGCGACGCGCTGATCGCCGAGAAGCCGAAGGACGCCGGCAAGAAGGGTGGCCACGGCGGTCACGGCGGCGACTACGACATGTACTAATCCGCCCGAGCGAACCTTTGCCGAGGCGATTGCGTAGGTAAAGTTCGAAGTCGCGGAAACAATAATTGATCCGCTCCGGTTTCGTCCGTTGCGAAGTGCGTTGATAGCCCTGTCGCTGGCCTCGATGAGGCTGGCCGCTCTCCACGTTCTCTGCTCCCCCTGGGAGAGGGTCGGGGTGAGCGAGAATACAGTGCGGCACAACCCTCCAACGACGAGCCGAGTGCGGGCCGAACAAGGCCGATGACACAGGCCGAGATTCGACCCGGTGAACCGCTGTTGGCGGCGCACCGGGTCTTTTTTTGCGCACTCTCCGTGGGTCAGGGCTCGCCCTGACAAACTGACTTGGTATCTGGTGAAGTGCGGAGGCGTGATCCGCAGATTGTGCAGATACTCGCAGACGAATTGCAGAGAGCGGAATAGAGCTTAGGTTCCGGTTGCAAATTCTTAATCTGCGCACATCTGCGAAATCTGTGGTTAATTCCCCTGCATCAGGGCCAGCCCAAACCTTCCGATCTCGTCCTTCGTGTCCTTCGTGTCTTCGTGGTTGACCTTCACCCCGCCACCGCTCCGCCGTTCGGGTTGATGCCCATCGGCTCGGGCGTTTGCTCGGTGATGATCTTCCAGCTCTCCCCCATTTCGCGCATGGCGAGGAAGTCCTGGGGCTGGTAAGCGATCTTGAGCTGCGGCGTCTTCTGCACCGTTCCCTTCTCAAAGCGTGATTGCATCTCGGCGTCGAGGATGCCGGTCACGAGCAGCGTCCGCTCGACCGGGTAGGGAGCCTTCTTCTCGCGAAAGTGCGTCTGGATGGCGTGCGAGAGGGCCTTGAACAGGTTGCGGTTCTGCCAGGGGCCGACGTAAAAGCTCGTGGCGAGTGGTTCGCTCTTGCCCTGCACCGTGCCGGCGAAGTTCCAGCGCGTGCTGCTGCTGCCCACGGTGAGGGCCGCGGCGCGGAAGCCGTCGTTGTACGAGAGCAGGATGCCATGCAGCGAGTTCTCGTCCCCCTTCAATTCCTTGACGAGTTGCTTGAGCGGCGGCAGCTTCGTACCGGGCTGTTCGCGGTCGTACTCGGCCTGCATGGCCGCCTCGGCTAACGGGATCGACCAGCGTCCAGCGGCGGCGGCCTTCCACACGTCGGCTCCTTCCAGAAACTGCACTTCCGCGACGCCCGATTCGCCGCCGGACCGAAACTCGACCAGCGACTGCAGCACTTCGAGGCAATGGAAATCGTACGACTCGACGCCGCCGCCATGAATCGAAACAGCTTCAACGAACGGCGTCCCGACAGCAACCTCGAGCGGCGGCGTGCGCTGGGCCAGCGGCACCGAGCTGCCGGCCATCAGGGGGAAGCCCAACTCCCGGCTGGTGTCGTACATCTCCTTGGCCCAGTCCCAGCGATAGGAGAGATGCTTGTCGCTAAAGACCGGGGCCGTGCGACCCGAGCGACGGAACACTTTGACGATCTCGTCGAAGAACCGCTTGCGCGGATACTCGTGCTGTCCCTTCTCGTTGTGCGGATAGTTGCCGTGCTCGCCGATCGACAGCACGGCGTCGACCGCCAGTTCCTTGCCGCCGCGACACAACGCCTCGTCGATCGTGCCGTAAATCGGAATCTGGTACTCGTTCGACACCCCGCGTCCCATCTCGCCGGCGGGAAACTGGTCGATATAGAGCGACACGACGTCCGCGCCCGGGTCGGTGAGCTGACCGTTGAAGAGGTAGGGCTTGAGAAAATTCTCCAGGATCACGTGCGCGTGGCTGCGGTAGGTGAACTCGGTGACAACCGCCGCGACCTTGGGACGCGCGGCCGGCGCGGCCCAGAGCGGGCTGACGCCGGATGCAAGCCAGGTGGCGCCGATGCCGGCAATGGCCGACTGGGCCAGAAAATCGCGCCGGGAAAGATGGTCGGCTGTCGTACGAGTCATCAAGTCACCTCTTCTGTGGCTCGCCGTTTTGAGGCCGGCATTTCGGTAGTCGACATCAGCGACGTAGGTCTTCTGCTTAACTGTAGTCGGCCTCTGTGAGGCCGATCCCTCTTATAGTGCACCGCCGCGCGGATCTCCAGTTTGGGTCCCGAGTGCTTCATCTTCCGGGCGAAGACCGAGGCCACTGGCCTCGGCTACAGGAGGCCTGCATGGGGATCTGCTGTAGCCGACGGCAGTGACGTCGGCAGCCCTCCGGGGGATGCGGCGCTCGGCCGATCGATCGGAACGAGAAATCGGCGGCGCGAAATCCAAGCCCACTCGCCTCGGCTACAGAAGGCGGGGGATTGGGTACTCAGACCGACCTACCGGTGACCTACAGATCCCACTGCTTGAGGTCGCGGAGTTTGGCCACTTCGGCGGCGGCCAGTTCCTTGAGCTTCACGTAATCGGTTTTGGCGCTGCGATTGAGCGGCAAGCCCGCCGGCTCGAGGATCACGTAATGCTGCGGCCGCATATAGCCAGCGATTCCACGGGCGTGCTGTTCGAGTAACTCCCGCGTCACGTTGCCGCCCGGCTTGCTTTCGACGTACAGGATGACGCCCTGGCTGAAATCATCGTGTGGTTGTCCCACCGGGCCGCAGCAGCTCACATGCTCGGTCAACAGGGCAAAGTGGTTCTCGATTTGCGCCGGATGGACCTGGTAGCCCTTGGGCTTGAGCACCAGCTTCGAGCGGCCGCTGAACATCAAGCCTTGCGGCGTCTTGTATCCCAGATCGCCGGTGTAACAGACGCCATCGGTCGAAACGGTTTTGCGATAGGCCTCGTCATTGTTGACGTAGGCGATGAAGACTTGCGGACCGGTAAAGCAGATCTCGCCCGGCTCGCCGTCGGGAAGTTCCGCGCCGGCAGTGCCGTCGTCGTTCATCGGCTGGCGAATCGAGAGGGGGGTGACCGGCATATCGTAGCCGACGCCGACCAGCAGATCGTCGACGGTGCCATCGAGGGGGCTATAGGTGACGAAGCCGGCCATCTCGGTCAGCCCCAGCCCTGTGCCGAATTTGGGGGCCATCGTGGCGAGTTGTTCGAGAAACTGCCGCGAGACCTGCTGGCCCCCGTAGAGCGCAAATCGCAACGACGAAAGGTCAAACTCTTTGTAGTTGGGGAGTCGCCATTCGAGGGCGAATAAAGCCGGAATCTGTCCAAAGCAGGTCACTTGGTACTTCTCGATCGCGCGGAGCGACCCCTCGGCGTCGAACATCGGCAGCACCACGGCCGTCCCGCCGGAAAAGAGCGTCGTCATCAACTGTTCAGCCTGGCAGCCCACGTGCGAGGGGGGGAGATTCACCAGCATCCGCGGACTGTCGAGCATGTCGAATCCGCCGGCGAGGCACATGTTCTGGCAGGTGATGTTGCGGTGCGACAGCAAGGCGGGCTTGGGCAAGCCGGTCGATCCGGTTGTGTAGATCACCTGCGCGCCGTCGGTCGGCTCGACGCGCGCTGCAATGGACTGATATTGCCGCCAGAATGCCGAGTTCTCGTCGTCGATCTCGGCGCGGTGTGCGCCGGCACACTCGAGGAGCGCGCCGAGGGTCAGCGCCCCCTCGACTGCATGTTCGCCAGGTGAGCACTGAATGAAATGCTCGACATACGGGCAGTGCTGGCGGACGGCCTGGCCCAGTTCGCTGAAGTCGGCGACCGGCGTCTTCCCCAGATAGACATAACCCCGCGCCTGGATCAGCTCCAGCGAGCGAATCACCTCGGGCCCCTTGAGCCGCAGATCGAGCGGCGCGTGGATCACCCCAAGCTGAAAACAGGCATACTCGAGCAGGATGTGCTCGATGGTCAACGGCAGCGACGTCGCCAGAAAATCGCCGGGCTGAAATCCAAGCTCCAGCAGCGCCAACGCCAGGGCGGTCGTCTGTTCGAGCATCTCGCGATAGGAGAGCTCGCGCCCTGTCGGGGCGTCGATCAAGGCGATAGCGTCGGGCGTCTCGCGGGCCCACTTGTCGATTGCCCCGTGCACGAGGTGCCGGTCGGCGAAGTCCTGCTCGTAGTGTTCAAGCGTGTACTGGGCCACGCCGTTACGGTAGGTCACTGGAATCATGAACACAGCTCTGTGGGCATTGGACTGGTAAATGTCAGGTTCGTCGGTCAGGGCACCCTGACGGACGACAAGTCACACATGTTAATGAGCGGCTTCGGCCGGCACTTCGGGCAACGGCGCGGCCTCGTCGAGCGCCAGTGCTCGCATGCACAGCGGTCCGTGCGGCATCGAATAGACGAGCGGCGCCAAGTCTTGTCGCAGCCAATGCAAGACAGCCAGCAGGGCGCGACCGTCGTTATCGGTCCGCATCGACCATTCAGCTTGCTGGGCGAGCAGTGCCGCGATGGTCGTTCGTGCCAGCGAGAAGGCGAAGCCGCGAGCCCCTGCCATCACCACTTCCTCGCCCATCTCGAGCGCTTTCGGCAAGAAGCGACTGATGCGCTGCAGGGCGTGCCGGATTCGCGCGACAGGCTCTTCGAGGCCTGGATGCTGGAGGCGTTCGATGATTTCGGTGACCTGCGCCAGCCACGGCTCGAAGGCCTTCTCCTTTTCGATGGCCCGCAGGGCATCGAGACTGAGGATGTTGGTCGTCCCCTCCCAGATCGACAGCACCTGGGCGTCGCGTAGCATCCGCGGCAAGCCGGTATCCTCGACGTATCCAGCCCCGCCGAACGATTCGAGCACCTCGCTGGTCACGGCGATCGCCTGTTTGGCCGTGTAGAGTTTGGCGACGGGCGTCAGCAGCCGCAGCACGGCGGTTTGCTCGGCTGTCGCGCGGCCGCATTCCTCGCGCCCCATGAGTTCCAGCAGATGCAAGAACAGCGCCAGCCCTCCTTCAAACTCCGCCTGCAGTCCGGCCAGAGTCTCGACGTGCAGCGGATGCTCGTTCAACAACTTGCCGAACGCTTCACGCCGTCCGGCATAGTCGCGTGCCAGGGCGATCGCTCGGCGCATACCCGAAACGGCTCCCATGACGTTGTGGATCCGGGTCACGTTGATCATGGCGGCGATGTTGCGGACGCCATCGCCCGGCTGGCCGACGAGCTGCGCTCGAGTTCCCTCGAGCGAAAGCTCGGCGGTGGGCAGCGCCTTCGTGCCGAGCTTGTCCTTCAAGCGATGGATCAGGATCCGGTCGAGCTGACCGCTGGGGTTGCGAGTTTCCAGGTAAAAGAGACTCAGCCCGCGACTGCCGGTTGCCGCATTGCCGTGAGCGTCTTCAATCCGCGCCAGTGTGAGCGCCATTTGCGAGGTCGTCGCCGAGGTGAACCACTTGGTACCGTACAAGCCGTAGCCGTTGGCATCGCGTCGAGCGACGGTCTCGGTTCGTCCGACGTCCGAGCCTCCGGGACGCTCGGTCATCCACTGCCCCGACGTCCAGAACTTGCCCGGATCGCGCGTCGTCAGATGCCGATAGGCGCGCGACTTGAGCGCCGCGTCGCCATGCACTTCGATCGCCCGGGCGGCTCCGTCGGCCATCGCCAGGGGGCAGGTATAGGTGGCCGACGACGGACCAAAGAGATACAGCTTGACGAACTGGTAGAGCCGCGACCATTCGGCCTGCCGGCGCTCGTAGCCGATGGCCACGAGTCCCTCCTCGGCGGCGATCCGTTCGAGCGCGGTCCAGGCGGGCGCAACGTCGATCTGGTCGATTCGCCGGCCCCAGGGATCGTAGGGCACCAGCCGCGGCGGCTGCGCCTCGGCCGCGTTTCCCAGCGGGATGATCTCGCTAATCGTCCGCGCGCCCATCGCGCGGAGATCGGGCTCGAGCGCCGCCAGCACGTCGGCCGGCAGTCGGCGCCGCAGCCCGTCGCGCAACGCGCGATCGTCATCGTATTGATTACCGAGCTGCGGACCATCTTGAAAGAAGCTAGCCACGGGCAGGTCCTCGCGGTCGGGCGGACAATCGCGAAAGTTCACGGTCGTCCGCGGTGGCCACTGGCTGGTCGGAACGATTTACTTGAGCTCGCGGAGTTTCGCCAACGCATCGCGGTGCCCCAACACGAGCATGAGCTGGTCGTCGTTCAGCCGCAAGTCGCCGCCGGGCATGATCGCCAGCTTGCTGGTCAGCGCGTCCTTGACCCCCAAGACCAGGATATCGTACCGCTTGCGCAGGTCGGCCTCGGCCAGCGTTTCGCCGGCAAACGACGAGGGAACGGCGATCTCGATCACGCTGTAGTCGGAGTCGACCGGGAGAAAATCGAGCACGTTCGGCCAGGTCTCGCGGTCCGCCAGGTCGTGCGCCATCTCGACTTCAGGGAAGATCACGCGATCGACTCCCAGCCGCTTGAGGATCTTGCCGTGCTCCGGCGTCACTCCTTTGACGACCACCCGCCGGGAACCCAATTCCTTGGCGTGCAGTGCCGCGAGCAACGACAGCTCGATGTTCTCGCCCAGGCTGATGAACACGCCATCGGCGCCTTGAACCAACAACTGCTCGAGCGTCTCGCGGTCGGTCACGTCGGCGACGACCGCCTCGTAGAGCTTGTCCTTGAGCTCGTCCACGCGTTGTTCCGAGGCGTCGACACCGGTAATCCGGCAGCCGTTGGCGGTCAGCCGCGTGGCCAACGCGCTGCCGAACGAGCCGAGTCCGAGGACGATGAAGCGCTTGATCGTGGCCATGCTGTTTAGCCTATCAGGATTTCTTCTTTCGGGTACTCAAAATGCGGCGCGCGTTCGCTGCGCGACAGCGCGATCATCACTGAGATCGGCCCAATCCGCCCGATGAACATCACCAGGATAATCACGATCCGCTCCATCGCATTCAGCGTTGTCGTGGTGTTGGTGCTGAGACCCACGGTCCCGAGCGCCGAGACAACCTCGAAGCTGCAATCCAAAAACCGCCCGTGCGAATCGGCGTGGGGGAGATTCGGCTCGTCGAACAAGAGGAGCAGCGTCAGGGCCGCGGCAGCAATCAGGCCGAAGATCAACAGCGTGGTAACGGAGCGGTCGGTGGTCTCCTCGGGAATCGTCCGCCGGTAGAGATGCGGGCGTGCCGCCCCGCGAAACTTGCTCCAGGCCAGCAGCGCCAGCACCGAAACGGTCGAAACCTTGGCCCCGCCGCCCGTCGAGCAGGGGCCCGCGCCGACGAACATCAGCATCATGATGATCAGGAGCGTGGGATTGGTCAGCGCGGCCATGTCGACGGTGTTGAACCCGGCGGTCCGCGGCGTGGTCGCTTGGAAGAACGACACGAGCAGCCGATCTCCCAGCGATAAGTCGCGGAGCACGTTGTCCCACTCCAGGGCCAGAAAGGCCGCAGTGCCCCCCACGAGGAGCGCCGTCGTGCCGAGGAGCATGATCTTGCTATGAAGCTGCAGCCCGTCCCAGCGCTGCCACCAGGTTCCCCGCCAGTTGCGGCGCACATCGAGGATCGTGGGAAACCCAATTCCGCCCAGGATCAGCAGCGCGCAAGTCGCCAGGTTGACCGGCACGTTCGTCTGATACCGCATGAGGTTGTCATCCCAGAGCGCAAAGCCCGCGTTGCAGAACGCCGCGATCGAGTGGAAGGCCGCGTGCCAGATGCCGTCGAGGTAGGTCAATTGATCGTCGAACAAGTTGGGAATCCACAGCGCGACGAAACCGATCCCTTCAATAAACGCCGTCACGAGGAACACCTGCTTGAGTACGCCGCGCAGGTCGCCGCCGCGCGTGCCCAGGGTCTCGGCAATGACGATGCGCTGTCGCAGGCTCTGTTTTCGTCCAAACCCGAGGGTCACGAACGTGGTAATCGTGATGATGCCGATCCCGCCCACCTGGATCAGCCCGGCGATCGCCAACTGCCCCCAGAACGAAAAATCGTGGGCGGTCGAGCGGACGGTCAAGCCCGTGACGCAAACAGCGCTAGTCGCCGTAAAGGCGGCGTCCAACACCGAGATCGGCCCATGCTCGCCCCGGCAGACCGGTAGCAACAGGATGCTTGTGCCCACCGTGATCAGGGCAAAGTACCAGAAAAAAAGGGCTCGCGCGGGATAGGTGGCGAGTCTGCCGGAGAACTTGGCCATAGTGAGATCGGTGGTCGGACGTGCCGGGGAAGCGAGTGATTGTACACCACGCCGCCCGGGCGCAGCTAGCGGCCGGATAACGGTCCATCCCCACCGGAACACCGGCAGCCTGACGGCAAACCGGCGGCCTAGAACGCCACGCCGCCGCGCAGCAGAACCGTCGAACCCGGGTTGAAGCTCTGATTCGAGCTTTCGACGTAGTACACCTGCCGGCTGAAAACGTAGCCAACCTCGAACCAGCTCTTGATGCCGCGCGGTCCGCGGATATCGAGGCCCAGGTTCACGCGGTAGTCGTTGATGTCGATGCGCTGGTGGGCCCCGGGCACGCCGTTTTGCACGTCGCTCGCCCGCGTGATCGTCCAGGCGCCGGCGCCGTACTCGCCCACGACATAGATCCAGATATCCGTGTTGTACTGGGCCAAGGTCGTCAGCCGATGCGAGAGCTTCGGCCGGGGAAAGATCACCTCGTAACGTGAGTTGGGATTCGGCGTCCAGATCAGACCGCCGGCCGGAAGAATCTTGACCTGGAAGCGGTCGATATAGACGACGCCCGCCGCCAGCTGCATCGTGGGCGAGAGCGTGGCGATACCCAGGCCGCGAAACGGATAACGGATGCTGTGACCATCGACGTAACTGAAGTCGCTGTAGACGCCGACGCGCACACCCAAGTCGGCGCTCAGCCAGCTGTTGATCACGGGCTTCCAACCGATGTCGAGATAGGCGTCGTAGGCCCGCGGGGGCAGATCGGGCTGGACGGTCGGCGTGTACACGGCCGAGTCAGGACCGTCCCAGTAATGCACCGCGAAGCCCGGCGTCACGATAAACGGCGACGGGTTCTGTCCAAAGGGAATCGCGAACGAGGCGCTCAGCTCGAGATCCATGATCCCCAGGCCGCTCAGCGTCTGCCGCGAGAGCCAGGTTTGCTCGAAGCGGATCTGCTGCAGGAAGCGAGTCGGGGCCGGCAGCCCGGCGCCGGGCGCACCGGCGGGTTGCTGAAACGCCGGCGGCGGCGGCGCTAGATTCGGGGCGGCATACGGATCGAACGCCGGCGGAGGAACCGCTGAACCGTAGGTCGCGGACGGAAACGCCGGGACCGTCGGGGCGACCGAGGCGCCCGGATCGACCGCCG
>JAEUIK010000392.1 GCA_016793185.1 Planctomycetaceae bacterium
TGCGGGGTCAAGTTCGCGCTCGAGGTGCATCCGACCGAAATCGCCTTCGATCTTTACTCGGCCGAGCGGACTCTGGCGGCGCTCGATCGGCGCGAGGAATTCGGCTTCAATTTCGATCCGAGCCACTTGCTCTGGCAGGGGGTCGATCCGGTCGAGTTCCTGCGGGCGTTTCCCGACCGGATCTATCACGTCCACATCAAGGACGCGATCGTCACCCTCAACGGCCGGAGCGGCATCCTCTCGAGCCATCTCAACTTCGGCGACCCCCGCCGCGGCTGGGATTTTCGCTCGCCGGGGCGAGGGGGCGTCAACTTCGAGGAGATCATTCGAGCCCTCAACCAGCTCGGCTACGCCGGACCTTTATCCGTCGAGTGGGAAGACTCGGGCATGGACCGCGAGGCGGGCGCCCGCGAAGCTGCCGAGTTCGTCAAGCGGCTCGACTTTGCACCCAATAAGGCGGGGTCGTTCGACTCGGCGTTTTCCGAGGGGTAGTGCCGCGTCGGAAGGCGACGGCGATCACCACCGAGGCCGCGACTCGTCGCGATCGCAGTGCGGGTTGCGGCCGATGGCTTCGGCGAAATTGCTCGACTATGATCGAGAACAGTGCAGTTGGCCTGTTCGACGATTCTCCTCTCCGTTCCGTGAGCCGATCAATGCCTCGATTGTTTGCCCGCGCTGTCGCTCTCGTTCTCTTCACGATGCTCGCCCACGCCGCCATGGCCGCCGAACCGGTCGAGCTGAAAGTCATCAGCTTCAACGTGCTGGTCGACTTCAGCCGGCAGGAGGGGGTGCCCAAGTGGGCCGATCGCAAGGACCTTTGCATCCAGGTACTGCGCGAGCAGAACGCCGATCTCGTCGGTCTGCAGGAACCCAGCCCCGGACAGGTGAAGTTTTTTCTGGCAGAACTGCCGGGTTATGAGGCGGTCCACTACAAGGGCTATACCGACGCGACTCTGCTCTACAAGCGCGAGCTCTTCGACGAGTTGGAGCGCGGCTGGTGGTTCCTCTCGCCGACGCCCGAGCGGGTGTCGACCGGCTTCGGCAATGCGCTGCCGCGCGTGGTGGTCTGGGCCAAGCTCCGGCACAAGCCCTCGGGGCGCGAGCTGCTGGTCTTCAACACGCACTTCGACAATTCGATGCCGAGCCAGGTGAAGATGGCCGAGCTGTGCCAGCAGAAGTTCGCCGAGTTCACCCCGCAAATGCTGCCGATGATCTTTGTGGGCGACTTCAACACCGACCAGAAGCGCGGCGACTACGCCAAGCTCGTTTCCAACGGCTGGCAAGACGCCTACCGCGCGTCGCCGCGGGCAACGCCCGACGGCCGGGACGAGAACGTTCCCACGCATCAGCAAGGGACGCGAATCGACCACATCTTCTACCACGGGGCCTGCCGGGCCCTGGCCTGGGAGCGGCTCGAATCCCCCGATCCGCAACGGCTGCTCTCCGACCACTACGCGATCGCCGCCCGATTGGCGCTGGAATAATCGGACCTGCCGCCACCGGCGAGCCGTCGTTGGTCTGAAAGTTCCCGATGGGACGCCCGGGCGGGATGGTACGATGGAGGCTGCCGCGGCGCCGAAAGGGCCGGCCGCGGCAACCGCTTGCTTGAACCCGCGATTCCGTTGGCAGCCGCTCGAGTGGGACTTCGCCCAGTCATCTCCGTGGGGTTATTCGCAGGAGGACTGCCGAGTCCGCCGGCTGGGGCCGGGGTCTGCGATCCCGATCGGGTCGAGCTGATAGCCTTACAGTGGCCGAGTCGCGCAGGTCGGCCTCATAGTGGTCGACGACAGAAGATGCGCTTCGCGGCATGGGCGATTGCGCTGATTCTGGCCGGGGCGACATCGTCCGCCGCGGCCGCCGACGATCTGATTCAGGAGCGCGCGCAGCTCGAAGCGAAGTACGCCGAGCAGCTCGCCGAACTGGCGCGGCAGTGCGAGGCCGAGCACGACCGCGAGCTGGCGGCCGAGATTCGGCGTTGGGCTCAGCCGCGCGATCCGCACAAGCTGTACCTGGCGGCGCGCCCCGAGCCCGAGATCGACCCGGACGCTGCCGAGCCCAAGCCGGAGTCCGCGACCGCTGCGCCGCGCAGCGCTGAGTTCCACAAGCTCCGCAAGGCTCAGGGCCGCGAGTTGTACGCCCTGGCGCGCCGCGCAATCCGCGCCGAGCGGGCCTCGCTGGCGTTCGAGCTGGTGATCGATACGCTGCGCGAGAACCCCGACCATGCCGACGCCCGGCGGCTGCTGGGCTACACGCACTTTCGTGGCGCGTGGCGCACGCGCTACGAGGTGAAAAAGCTCCGCGCCGGGCAAGTCTGGGACGCGCGGTTCGGCTGGCTGTCGCCCGCCAACCTGGCGCGCTACGAGAAGGGAGAGCGGCTTTACAACGGCCGTTGGATCCCGGCCGACGAAGAGGCCCGCATTCGCAGTGATCTGCGCCGTGGCTGGACGGTCGAGACCGAGCACTACTCGGTGCGGACCAACCACAGCCTCGAGGCCGGCGTGGCGCTCGGCGTCCGGCTCGAACGGCTGTACACCGCGTGGCAGCAGATCTTCGTCCGGTACTACGCCACGCAGGCCGAACTGGCGCAGCTCTTTGACGGGGGAGGCCTGCCGCGCGTCGACGACCACCGGCACCTGGTCGTCTACTTCCGCAGTCGCGACGAATATCGCCAGGCATTGGCCGGCAAGATCCCGCCCGATGTCGAGACCTCCGGCATCTACATGGGAGCCCAGCGCACGGCGTTCTTCTTCGCCCCCACGGCCGCGCGGGCCCCACGCGAGTCGCCAGGCGAGTACAGCACGCTCTACCACGAGGCGGCGCATCAGCTCTTCAGTGAGAGCCGGCAGGTCGTGCCCGACGTGGGGCGCGAAGCCAACTTCTGGATCGTCGAAGGGATCGCCTGCTATTTCGAGTCGTTCGAGGCCCACCCGGGCTACTACACCGTGGGGGGCGCAGAGGCCGAGCGGTTGCAGGCCGCCCGGTATCGCGCCTTGGCCGAGCGGTTCTATGTGCCGCTCGGCGAGCTTGCGCAGTTCGGCATGGTTCGCCTGCAGCGCGATCCGCGAATCGGCACGCTCTACAGCCAGGCGGCCGGGCTGACGCACTTTTTGATTCATTACGACTCAGGGCGTTACCGCGATGCGCTGGCCGCGTACCTGCTGGCCATCTACACAGGGCGCTCCCGGCCCGATACCTTGGCGCAATTGACCGGTGCGAACTTCGGCGAGCTCGACCGCCAGTACCATGAGTTCTTGCAGGCCCTGCCTGACCCGGCGGATGCCCCCCTGGAAACGGCCGGCGAGTGAACCGCGTTGCGCCGCCTGAGAGCTCGTGCGGCATTCGTCCGCGGCGACAACCGTCCTCAGCGAAAGAACCACCTCCGATGCGTCCCTGGAAACTGGCCGAGACCAATTACGCCGACGTCAAGTCGCGGCGCTTCGAAGTGGCGGTGCTCCCCTTAGGTGCGACCGAGCCGCACAACCTGCACCTCCCTTACGGCACCGATACGTTCGAGGCTGAGGCGATCGGCGACCGGATCTGCGGGGCGGCCTTTGAGCGCGGCGCCCAAGTCGTCCTGCTGCCGACGATTCCCTACGGCACCGAGACGAACCAGCGCGAGTTTCCACTGTCGCTGAACGTGAATCCCTCGACGCTGGGAAGGGTTATCGAGGACCTCGTCGATTCGCTCGTCCAACATGGCATCCGCAAGATCGTGCTGCTCAACAGCCACGGGGGGAACGACTTCAAGGCGCTCTTGCGCGAACTCTACGGCCGGACGCCGGCTCACTTGTTCTTGTGCAACTGGTACCAGGCGCTCAAGGATGTCGAGCGAGAGATCTTTGCCGACGCGGGCGACCATGCCGGGGAGATGGAAACGGCCCTGGCCCTGGCCTGCTTCCCGCAGTTCGTCGTCAAGAACGCCGACGGCTCGCTGGCGGCCGACGCCGGGGCGACGGCGGCGACGCGCTTCGAGGCCGTCAACCGCGGCTGGGTCTCGATCACCCGCCCCTGGCACCTGTTGACCACCAACACCGGCAGCGGCGACCCCCATCCGGCCACGGCCGAGAAGGGAGTTCGCTACCTGGAGATTCTGACGGAGCGGTTGGCGACCTTTCTGGTCGAGCTCTCGGCCAGCACGCTCGACGACCGATTTCCCTATTGAGCGCGAGCGCCATCCCCGGCCGCGGCGCGGGCGCAAATCGCGGCAAAGTGCGGGAATTGCGCCCGCCGGGGGCGGCCCGCGGCGTTGACCCCCTGGGGTGCAAGTTCTATATTTTTGGTTTCCCACGGTGGCTATAGTTCAGTTGGTTAGAACGCCAGATTGTGGATCTGGAGGTCACGGGTTCGAGCCCCGTTAGCCACCCTTCTTCGGGCTCCCGCAGCGGAGCCGTTGCTCTTTGCGGCGCGACCCACCCCCCGTTTTCTGACAAACGGGGTAATCCCTGCCGGAATTGCCGTCCCCGGCCGCTGCTCGACGGGTCGCGCGCGGCGAAACTCCCCTTGTCCGGCCGAGTGCTTTTCCGCAGAATTCCTCGCCGCGCGCGGGTCGAGTGCTAGCACTCCGGGCCCAGCAGTCGCGACGAGAAAACTCAAATACATCCCGTTCTCGGAAAGGATGCCCGATGCGCGGAATTTTCTTCCTGGTCGTCATCGTGCTGGTGCTGATTGGCGCCGGTGTGCTCTCGGTGAGTTGGAACGACGGCACGGCCACCGTGAAGTTCAACAAGGAAAAAGCCCGCGAGCGCACCGAGCAGGTGCTGGAAGAAGCCCGCAGCTTGGAAGCGAGCTTTGAAAAGAATGGGAGCCAGCCCAAGTAAGGTGGGGGCAGCTCCATAATCTTCGATCGTTCACGTTGACCGGGGCGCGGGCTGCGGATTCGCGCCGTCGCCGGGCGGACCGAGGCCGCGCGTGTTCAACCAGTCGGGCGGGATGTGCAAATCTTCGAGCACGCGTCCGCCGATGAGGGTCTCTTCGACGATGCGCGTCACGTCGCTGGGGCGGACGCGGCCATACCAGATCGGCGGTCGCGAATCGCCCGGGTAGATGACCAGCGTCGGCCCGAGCTCGCATTGCTCGAGGCAGCCCGCCGTGCAGGCCCGGGCGAGTGGCGCAAGGCCGCGCTGCTTGATCTCGGCCTGCAACCGATTGCGGATCTCGTTCGCGCCGTCGGGATTGCAGCAGCCGCGCGGATGAGCGGCATCGCGCTGGTTGGTGCAGACGAAGATCAGGTGCTGGAAGTTCGGCATCGTGGCGGCGTGCGCGTCCCCGTCGATCAGAGCCACCACGAGACCAGCAGCAGGAAGATCCAGATCAGGCTCATGCAGCCGGCGATCCAGCCCCCCACGCGCGCGGCGTGACCAAGGATGACGCCCATCGCTTCGTGACGGGTGCCGGCATAGACCAGGCTGATCGCCACGATCAAAGGGAGCGCGAACCAGATTTCGCTGAGTGTTTGCATTTTCGATTGCGCGCTGAGTTAGGATCCGGCCGGTGGACCGGTATCGCCCGCCCTGGCTTCGTCTTCGTCTTCCTCGTCGCGACCATAATAGGCGGGTCCGGCGAAGGCGTCGTAGATCACCAGCATGTTGAGCAAGCCCGCCACCATGGTGTAGACGGTTCCCAGTTCGAAGTACCGGTGAAACTTAAGGTGGAGATCGGCCAGTTCGTTGCGGCCGGGCTCGATCCGCGGCGGCGCCATGAACTCGCTTCCGAACAGCAGCGGTTTGCCGCTGCGGGCGCGGCTCGCCTGCACGAGCGCCGGGAGCGCGGGAATCCCCACGCCGATCTGGCAGAGATAGGGGAGCCGCTTCTCGGGGCGCCATTGGGCGTAGACCACGCGCCCGCCCCCCAGGAACAATCCATAGATGAACGTTCCCAGGATGCAAACCATGAAGAGCACCCCCTTGGCCGTGCGCCCCTGATAGAGGTGCCCGAGCCCCGGCACGAGCCACGCCAGAAACGCCGCCAAAGCGGGATCGCGGAGCGTCAACGGCGGGTCGGCGTCCAGGGGGTCAGTCGCGGCTTGAGGCGTTGTGGTCGCCAACGGTGAAGTCCTTTGCCTGCATCGAGTTCAATCGGCCACGCCAACCGACGCCCAATTCTAAGCACTGAGGGGCGTACCGCGATAGGGAGGGTTTTCTCCCGTTGAAAGCAGCATCGGGCAGTTATTCGCTACGGCTGACTCAGTCTTGGCCCACGGGCGGGCGTCCGTCTCAAGCGCAGGTGGATAACGGCTTCGCGGCCGTTAGCATAACGCCCGACAGGGGGGCCCCACGATGCAATCCAAACTGAACGGCCCAAGCCAAGCGGGCCGGTCGCAGCGGACGACCTGCCGGATGGCCCCACAACAGAAGCAGTCGCGACGAAGAACGGCGAACTAGATGAACTTGAGCAACTGCCCGGGGCCGGGGATCCCGTCGTGCAAGAATATTCGTGACTGCTGGGTGGAATCATCCACCTGGATTACGAGCGTGGCGTCACAGGGGCCGATGGCCTCGCAATCATCGCGCACGACCAGCCCGCTCGGACCGATGTGGGACAACGACAACTTTTCGCCACCCACGATCAGCGTGAGCGCTACTTTTGCAGAATAGCCGTTTTCAGCCATGACTAGCAATTCCATCCTGCTCAAGCGAGCCGAAGCGTACGCCGAGTCTAAGGGTGCGGAGATCCTCGGTAAAGAGCGCTTAGGTCACGGAAACGACGGAACGGTTTGGAAGTCGTCTCGCCTCTCGGCCGTCAAGGCCTGCATTCACCGCGATCGATATCAGAATGAGCTGGAGTGCTACGTCCGACTCAAGCATGCTGGCGTCCGGCGAATTGGGGCGTTTGACGTACCCTTTCTGGAAGACTTTGACGACAACTTGATGGTAATCGAGATGAGCATCGTGAGCCCGCCATTCCTTCTTGATTTCGGCAAGGTGCACATCGACTCACCGCCCCCCTATTGGGGCGATCCGCAGGTGATGGCAAACTGGCACACGGAGAAGCGCGAGCTCTTTGGTGAAGAAAAGTGGCGCGTCGTACAGGGACTCGTTCGACACCTCCAGCATGTCCACCGGATCTACTACATTGACCCCAATCCCGGGAACATTCGGTTCGGCGACGAAGACGACGCGGTTCTGTAAACCTTCAGCCTAGGCCATTCCCCGTTGCCCCACGAGTGACTGGGAATTACTCGTTACCCGCGGCCGCCGCCCGCCGGCGCAACTGGGTCGACGAAATATCGGCGCGGAACTCGGCTTCGCCGACGCCGTCGCAGAGCGCTCGCAGCGGCGCCGGGATGGAGATCGTGTCGAGGGACGCAAATCCTGCGGCCCCCTGCCGCCCGAAGACCAGGAACCGGCACCCCGCGGCGGCGATCTCTGCCAGCGCCGCGTCGCGGCTCTCGGCCTGCGATTGCGGCGTCGCTCCGCCGTAATAGCGCGGCTCGCCGATGCGCACGATCGTGTCGGCGCCGACCACGAACGTGCTGCCCGGGAAGATCCGCGACTTTTCGACGAACGTCGGCGCGTGCGTGAACCACAGCGATTCGTCCGGGGTGAACTGCGCGAGGCGCGCGGCCATCTCGAGAAAATCGAGTGGCGGCTTGTCGACGTTGGCGATCGAAAGTTCGAACTCCACCGGCCGTGACAGCCGCCGTGCCGCCACTGCGGCCATGGCATCGTGCCCCGGGTGTCGCGGATTGAAAGCCCCGGGAAAGATCCCCCTGGGCAGTGCGTCGGCCCGCGTCCCGGCGGCGGCGCGCTCGCCGACGGCCTGCGGTTCGCCCGCCAGCAGAGCCCGCCAGGCCGGCGAGGCCTGCTGCGTGGCAATCGTCAAGGACTCGTCGGGTGCGACGCCCGCAGCCGCACGAAGCAGTTCGGCCTCGAGCGCCTCCCCCCGGGTCGCTCCGTCGATCATCTCGAGCAGCAGTCGGGCGAGCAGCGCTTCTTCCTCAGCCCGGCTGCGAGTTCCTTTCTGCAGGTCGAGCTGGCCGGCCAGGGTTGTCGTGGCATTCTGCCAGGCAAAATGGGCCCGGTGAGGACCGCGCTTGGGGCGGTCGCTGGCCAGGCTGGCGGTGCAGCCGACGCCGAGCACTTCCGGACGGGGGTCACGACCGGCGGTCAGTTGGCCCGCCCGCTGGTAGGCCACCATCGCCATGGCCCGGGCGGTGCGAGAGCTGCAGAACTGCTCGGGACGCGACCCGAGCCAGTCGACGAGTGCCTCGGCCGCGTAGGGGACGATCGCCTCGAGCACGGTCCGCGAGGCTCCCGGCACCTGGAGCAGCGCAGAAATCGCGCCACTGCCGCCGCCGGTGACTGCCACCACCAGGGGGAAAGCTCGCCCGTGGATCCGCTCGATGAGCTGCTGGAGGTCGTCGCTTGCCATACGGGTAATGTAACTCATTTCGGCGGATGGACTTCAATCCTGTTGTCCCGCACGGCGAGTTCTCCTGGGCGACAGCGGATCGCTCCGGTCCTGCGAGCTCGGGATGCGGCACTTAACTCCTTTTCCGAAAATTTTGGCCGGCCGCCAAAGATTGTCCCGCCGGTCACGAAGAAATCTCCAGCACTCGGCCCCGCGCCGCGGCGGCACGTCTGTTTTCTGGGACGCCGATCCGACCCAGTGTTGGCGATTTTCTCGAAAGGAAGGTGGGAACCATGATCAAGAAGGCGCTCGTCTCGGCCGCCGCGCTCACACTGCTGGGCGGGTTTTTCTTCGGTCGAGACCTCTTCAGTTACGTCGGAACCTCGGTGGGGTGGGTCAAGGGTTCCGTCCGCGATGCCGTACCGATCGAGTTCGAGATCGAGCGGGCACGCAAGATGGTCAAGAGCCTCGTCCCCGACATTCGCAAGAACATGCACGCGATCGCCCGCGAGGAGGTCGAGATCGAACGTCTCGACAAGCAGATCGCCGACACCGAGGGTCGCCTCGAGCGCGACAAGGTCAGCATGCTCAAGCTGAAGGGGGACCTGGAGTCGGGGAACAACACGTTCCAATACGCGAGCCATTCCTACTCGCGCAATGAAGTGAAGAAGGATCTGTCGCACCGCTTTGAGCGGTTCAAGACCAACGAAGCGACGCTCTCGAGCCTGCGCGATATTCGCTCGGCCCGTCAGCGCAGCTTGCAGGCTGCCCAGCAGAAGCTG
>JAEUIK010000402.1 GCA_016793185.1 Planctomycetaceae bacterium
TGCCGCGCCTCGGCGCTCTGTCGACGGCGCAACTGGTTGCCGAGCTGGCGAGCGACAATGGCTGGCGGCGCGACACCGCCAGCCGGCTGCTGTGCGAGCGCCAGGATCCGCAGGGGGTGCAGCCGTTGACACAGCTGGTGACGCAATCGCCGGCGCCGCTCGCGCGCTTGCACGCTTTGTACGCGCTCGAAGCGCAACAGGCGCTCCGCCCCGAGTTGCTGATCGCGGCGCTGGACGACTCTGAGGCCGGTGTGCGGCGGCACGCCATCCGGCTGGCCGAGCGCCAGGCGGAAGGCTCGACCGCGCTGCAGTCCAAGCTCCTCACGCTGGCCGGCGATCCCGATCCCGAAGTGCGCTACCAATTGGCGTTCACGCTCGGCGAGCTCAAGAATTCGGCGCGGCTCGAAGTGCTGGCGGAACTCGCCCGGCGCGACGCCGCGGATCGCTGGATGCGCGCGGCGATCGAGAGCTCGCTGTCCGAGGGGAGCGCTGAGGTGCTCGCCCGACTGCTTCGGGACAAGCCCTTCCGCGAGAGCGAGTCGGGCCGGCAGTTTCTGGGAGAACTCGCGGGACAGATCGCCGTGCGGAGTCAGGCCGGCGAACTCCAGGGACTCGCCACCGGCATCGGTTCGCTGGCTCCCGTCGATGCAGGGCTGGCCAGGCAATTGATTCGGGCCAGCGCCGAGCGGCTCCCGGGAGGCGTCACCGCGCTGGCCGAGCTGCTGGCGAGCGTCGACAAGCAGCTGTTGGACGACTTGATTCAGTCGGCGGTCGCCACGGCGTCGGCCGCGGAACAGCCGGTCGCCGCGCGGCGGGAAGCGATCGAGTCGCTCTGGCTCGCTCCGTGGCAGACGGCGGGGCCGCTGTTGAGCGCCGCGCTCGAGAACCGCCAGCCGCAGGAGATTCAGCGTGCCGCCCTGGCGACGCTGCGGCGATTCGACACGCCCGAGGTGGCCGCGATCGTCCTGGCGGCGTGGCCCGGATTCAGTCCCACGGCCCGCAGCGCCGCTGCCGAGGTCATCTTCTCGCGCCCGCAGTACCAGAGCGCGCTGGTGGCGGCGATCGGCCGCGACGAGTTCAGCCCCTCCGATCTCGAGCAGGCCCGCGTCAAGCTGCTCCTGGACGAATCGCGCACGAAGCTCGAGCCGAGCGTGCGCGCGAAGCTCGCCCAGGCGTTGGCTGGCCGCCGCCAGGACGTGCTGGCCGCTTATCAACCGGCGCTCGCCGCGGCAGGCGACGCGGCGCGGGGCAAATCCGTGTTCCAAAAAACCTGCGCTCCCTGCCATCGCCTCGAAGGAGCCGGCCACGAGATCGGGCCCAATCTGGCCACGATCCAGAACCGCGGCGCCGAGGCGATCCTGGTGAACGTCCTCGACCCCAGCCGCGAAGTGAATCCCCAGTACCTCAACTATGTGCTGACCACCACCGACGGTCGCGCCCTGACCGGCATGATCGCCACGGAAAACGCCAACTCCATCACGCTCCAGAGGGCCGAAAAGCAGTCCGATACCGTGCTCCGCCAGGAGATCGACGAGCTCCGCTCGACTGGCCTCTCGATCATGCCCGAGGGGCTCGAGAAGGAAATCAGCGTCGAGGCGATGGCCGATCTGATCGCCTACCTGCTGTCGGTCAAATAGGCGCCGCGCGCACGAGAGCCGCGGGATTGTGGCACGGGCCAACCATGGCGCCGGGTGTTGCATCCGTCCGCCCGCACCGGCGGGAACACGACTGGCCGCCGCAGGTTCGCGCTCGCCGGCCTACATGAATTCCCACTGCCCGGTTGTCACGACATAAATTCCGAGCAGGAGGTTGGTCACGCCGTGGGCGATGACGCAGTCCCACAGGCTCTTGGTCCGCAGCATCAGCCAGCTCAGCAGGCTGAACCAGACGACCGCGGCCAGGTACTCCGAGGGGGGATGGCTCAGGGCCGCCGCCACGGTCATGGCGACGAGGGGAAACGCGGTCACAGTCCCCAGCGGCACATTCCACCAGTCGCCCCGCGTCAGAAAGCGGATCAAGAATCCGCGGAGGAAAAACTCCTCGATGATCGCGACCACGACGACCAGCCCAAAGAAGCGGATCGCCAGAAACCCATAGGCCCAGGCCGGGTTGTCGCGCAGTTCGGCCAGCGGATTGAATCCGGTTCGCGCCGACGTGTCGCCGAGCCAGTCGAGCCCCAGCGCCGGCAAGAGCGAGGTCTCCAGGCGGCACAGCCCAATCCAGATCGGAGCCCCGATGGCTCCGACCAGCGGCGCCACGAGGGTCACCCGAAACGGCACCTCGCGGTAGCCGGGCCAGGCCAGCAGGATCAGCCCGAACGTCACGGCGATCTTGAACGTATAGACGAGCGGATAATGTCGATACTCGAGCCCCAGCAACCCGGGGGCGGCAGCCGCCGGCGCATCCGGGGAGGATTCGGCGGCAGCCTCCGGCTGCGTCGGAGTGTCGGACTCAGTCGCGGTTCCGGTCGCGGCCGCCGGAGTGTCGGCTGTCCGCTCGGGGGGAGCGGGTTCGAGCTGAGTCAGGCTCAGATAGACGACAAACGGAACGACGAAGACGAGCCATGGCGAGCGGCGCCCCTGGGGTGCGGCGGGCGCCGGCGGCAATGGGTCGGAAGTGCTGTCAGAGGCCTTTTCAGGTTTAGAATTCATGGGGTAAAGCTAAGTGCGAATTGGAGATAAGTCAAGCAACGCAGGAGCCGTCGCGACGGTCTTGCCGAGCGGGTCGGCAGGGATCGCGCGGAGGTCGATCCGCAGCTCGCCCGGCGCGCTGTGAATGTCCGATGAAAGTGAGGTCGGGCGCTCGATTTGCCCTTCGCCACTTGACAGAATCCAGGTATTATAAATGCTGATGGTTCCCACCCGTCGGCGGCCTGCTCTGGAGGTCGGCTGCTGATTTGGGGGTTGTCCCCTCTCAGCCCCCTTTCCTTCTGGCGGCTTGCCCTTTTGAGGGCGGGCTGGCGGTCTAGTCGGGCGCAGTGCCACGGAGGCCGGTCGCCAGTGGCTTTTTTATTTGTCGAGACGTGATCATGGACCTGAAGAAACTGCGGAATATCGGGATTTCGGCCCACATCGACTCGGGCAAGACCACGCTCAGCGAGCGGATCTTGTTCTACGCCGGGCGCATTCACCGCATTCAAGAGGTGAAGGGCGAAGGGGGCGCGACCATGGACCATATGGACCTGGAGCGCGAGCGCGGAATCACCATCACCAGCGCCGCCACCACCGTCGAGTGGGAAGGCCACCAGATCAACCTCATCGACACTCCGGGCCACGTTGATTTCACCGTCGAGGTCGAACGCAGTTTGCGCGTCCTCGATGGCGCCGTGCTGGTGCTCTGCGCCGTGGGCGGCGTCCAGTCGCAGTCGATCACCGTCGACCGCCAGATGAAGCGGTACCACGTTCCCCGTCTGGCCTTCATCAACAAGATGGACCGGACCGGCGCCGATCCGTTCCGCGTCGTCCGCCAGCTCAAGGAAAAGCTCAACGCCGAGGCGGTGTTGATGCAGCTCCCCATCGGCAAGGAAGACAAATTCCAGGGCGTGATCGACTTGATCAGCGAGAAGGCGATCTACTTCGACGGCAAGAACGGCGAGAACGTCCGCGAGGAAGAAATCCCCGCCGCGATGAAGGAAGAGGCCGCGACCGCCCGCCAGCAGATGCTCGAGAGCCTCGCCATGTACAGCGACGAGCTCATGGAGCTGCTGCTGGCCGAAGAACCCGTCTCAGAAGAACTGATCCACAAGGTCATCAAGTCCGCCGTGCAGGGCCAGGACATGACCCCCGTGTTCATGGGCACCGCTTACAAGAACGCCGGCGTGCAGCCGCTCTTGGACGCGGTCGTCCGCTATCTGCCCAGTCCGCTGGAGCGGAACGTCAAGGCGCGCAGCTACGACGGTCAGAGCGACTTTCCGCTCGAGCCGGATCCCAAGAAGCCGCTGGTGGCCATGGCTTTCAAGATCGTCGAAGATCCGTATGGCCAGTTCACCTTCATGCGGATTTACCAGGGAACCCTCGCCAAGGGCGAAACCTACTACAACCAGCGCACCCAGCGGAAAGAGCGGGTCAGCCGCCTGGTCCGCATCCATGCTGACAAACGCGAGGAAATCAACGACGCCCAGGCGGGCGACATCATCGCCACGATGGGCATCGACTGCGCCAGCGGCGATACCTACGCCGGCGAGAATCGCTACTGCACGCTCGAAAACATGTTCGTGCCCGAGCCGGTCATCAAGAAGGCCATCAGCCCCGTCTCGCGCGACGGGGCCGACAAGATGGGCAAGGCCCTGACCCGCTTCTGCAAGGAAGATCCCACCTTCCGCGTGGCGACCGACGAAGAGACCGGCGAGATCATCATGGCCGGGATGGGCGAGCTCCATCTGGAAATCTACGTCGAGCGCATTCGCCGCGAGTACGACGTGGAGGTCGAGGTCGGCGCACCGCGCGTCAGCTATCGCGAGGCTCCCACCCAGAACGCCGAGTACAACTTCAAGCACAAGAAGCAGACCGGCGGTTCGGGTCAGTACGCCCACATCGTCGGCAAGTTCGAAGTCCTGCCCGAGGAAGCCGAGGAGCAGTTCGAGTTCGAGCAGAAGGTCGTCGGCGGACGCGTGCCGAAGGAGTACATTCCGGCGGTCGAGAAGGGCTTCCGCGATTCGCTCGGCAAGGGCCCCGTGGCCGGCTTCCCCATCGTGGGCATCAAGACCATTCTCGAAGATGGTTCGACCCACGACGTCGACAGCTCGGATATGGCCTTCCAGATCTGCGCCCGCAACTGCTTCCGCGAGACGTTCCTCAAGACGAAGCCGGTGCTGTTGGAGCCGATCATGAAGATCGAAATCGAAGTGCCGACGCAGTTCCAGGGCAACGTGGTGGGCGACCTCACCAGCCGCCGCGGCATGATCGTCGCCACCGAAATGCAGGGACAGTTCGCCACGATCGAAGGGGAGGTCCCGCTCGCCGAGACCTTCGGCTACTCGACCGACCTGCGGAGAA
>JAEUIK010000412.1 GCA_016793185.1 Planctomycetaceae bacterium
TAAAGCGCGGGCCCCGGCCGACCCCGATTCTTGCCCGGCTCGGCGAAAACCGGGACAAACCTCCCCGAACCCGCGCTCCGCGTCACTCGTACTGCAGCGCCTGGACCACTTCCAGCCGGGCCACACGGCGGGCGGGGAGAATCGCGGCCAGCACGGCCGTGAGCACCGCGGCCACGCAGCAGGCCGCCACGAACCACAGCGTCAGCCGGAACTCCACCGGATGCCCCACCAACGGACGCGAGGCGACATTGATCAGCCAAGCCAGCCCGCTGCCGGCCACCGCGGCCGGGAGCACGCTGATGACTCCCAAGGCCAAAGCCTCGGCGAGCACCATCTTCCGCAATTGCCCGCGGAGCATGCCGATCGCCCGCAGCACGCCGAACTCGCGCGTCTGCTCCAGCGCGTTCATCGTCAGCGTGTTGACGATTCCCAGCGAGGCGACCACGAACACAAGCGCCATCAGCAACCACAGCGATCCCAGCACGCCTTGCATCATCCAATCGACGACGGCATGAAATTCGGCATTCGATTGCAGGAGCAGCCGCTCGTCGGTGCAGAATTTGCGCAGCGACTGCTCGAGCACCCCCGCCTCCCCGGGCAGCGCCGTCACCATGAAGACATTCGCCCCTTTGAAATCGAGCAACCGGCGGGCCGCTTCGTACTCCATATAGAACGACATGCCGCCCCCCGTGTACTCGGTGGTCGTCCCGGCGACGCGCACGTCGCGCGGCCCGGCTTGCGTGTTGAGCGTCAGCTTGTCGCCGGGTTGCAGTTTGAGGCGTTGCGCGAGGACGGTCCCCACCACGACTTCGCCCGCTTGCAGCTTGGCGCGCAGCGCCGGCTCGTCCCCTTGGTCGAAGTCGAGCGCGATCGGCTTCGTGAAATCGAACGAGCGCGCCAGGAGCAGCGCCTGCTGCCCGCCCGTGCGAATCGGCACGAAGCTCAAGCGATCGACGCGCCCCACGCCGGGAAGCTGCCCGATGCGCTCGTCGAGCCCCGGCGGCAGCGCGGCGGCCAGGACCATGCCGGTGTCGGGCATCACGCTCCGAATCAGGAAGTCGGAGGTGACCGTGCGCTGGCTCCACTCGTGGACGTCGCTGACGTTGTTCAGCAGCGAGTTCCCCATCCCGATCGTGACGACCGTGGCGATGAACAGCACGCCCACGGTGAGCGCGGTGCGCGTGCGGCGCCGATTGAGTTGCCGGAGCGCCAGGCGCCCTTCGAGTCCCCAGAACGGGGCGAAGAGTCGCGCTACGAAGCGCTCGAGAGGGGCGAAGATCAACGGCAACGCCAGCGCCGTGCCTCCCAGGAACGCCCCGAGCCCGGCGGGAATCAGGATGGCGGTCGTCACCGGTCCAAACCAGCGATGAAACAGTCCGTAGAGGAGCAGCAGATCGCTGAGCACCATCCCCAGCCCGAGCAGGCTGGGCCAACGGCGCTGCGGACGATCGTGCACGTCGCGCTCGTCCCCCAGGCCTTCGAGCACCGGTCGGCGGACGGCCTGGCGCACGGGCACCAGGGTCGCCCCCAGGGCCATGCCGGGCCCCAGCGCCAAGGCCAGGAGGATGGTATCGAGTCCTAAGCGGATCGGCGGGAGGGGAGCCCCCATCAGTTTCTGCGTGGCGCTGGCCATGGCCGAAGAGGCCCCCCAGCCAAAGAGAATGCCGACTGCCGTGCCGATCAGCCCCAGCACGAAGGCCTCGCGCAGCAAGAGCCGGGTCAACTGGCGGCGCGTCGTGCCGAGCGCGCGGAGAATCGCCAGTTGCTTGCGCCGCTCGCCAAGATTCATCAAGAACGTATTCAGAATCACGAAGGCGCCCGCGACGAGCGAGACGAAGCTCATCGACGACAGGCCTTGTTCGGTCGATTTGAGGTTCTCCTGCGCGAGCGTCCCGCGCATGGCGGGCACCTGCACCACCAACCCCGGTGGCAAGGCCGCGCCGATCCGCCGCTCGAGAGCCTGCTCGCTCTGTCCGGCGGCCAGCACGATCTGCACGCTGTTCACCCGTCCCGAGACATCGAAGATCCGCTGCGCGGTCTGAAGCGGCATGAAGACGATCATCCCGCCGGCGACGCCCGCCGCACCCTGGGGTTCGAGCAATCCCACGATCTTCATCCGCGCCGAACCGGTCGGCGCCATGAGCGTGAGGCTGTCGCCCAGCTTGAGATCCTGTCCATCGGCAAGCGAGACCGGCAGCACCAGCTCGTCGCCAGACGCCACCTGGCGACCCTCCCGAAAGACGTACTTCCGCGTGGCGGTATCGCGAGCCGGATCGATTCCGAGCGCCAGGGCCCCGGCACTGCTCGACCCGCCGACCAGGGCCACCGGCGACTGCACGACGGGCACCAGCGCTTCGACGCCAGGGATCGCGGTCAGCTCGGTAAGACTTTGCGGATCGAAATCGGTGAGCCCTTCGGCGACGACTTCAAGCGCGGCGCGGCCGGTGAGCGATTCGAACATGTCGCGATACGCGCGGCGGGTGGTGCGCGCCGTGATCGAGACCGCCACGATGGCGGCCACCCCCAAGGCGATGCCCAACAGGGTCAGCGTGGTGCGCCCCGGCCGGCGGGTGATTTCGCGCGAGGTGTACTTCCAGAGTGCCATGCCGATTCCGCGTCAGCCGATTTGCGACAGGTCGTGCGTTCCCGCGGCGCCGGCGCGGCTGGGAATCTGCTCGTCGACCACGACGCCGTCGCGCAAGATGACGATGCGGTCGGCCAGCGCGGCGTGGCTCGCGTCGTGCGTCACCATGAAGATCGTCTGCTTGTCGCGATCGACCAGCGTTCGCAACAGGTTCATCACCTGTTCGCCATGCCGGCTATCGAGGTTTCCGGTCGGCTCGTCGGCCAGCAGCAATAGCGGCCGCGTCACCAGGGCGCGGGCGATCGCCACGCGCTGCTGCTCGCCGCCGGAAAGTTCGGTGGGGCGATGGGCCCGGCGATGCGCGATGCCGACCAGCTCCATGGCTTCGAGCGCCCGCTGGGCCGCCACTTTTTCGTTGACGCCGTCGATCACCAGCGGCAGCGCGACGTTTTCGACCGCGGTCAGCACATCGAGCAGATTGAAGGCCTGAAAGACGAATCCGATCCGCTGCCGGCGCAACAGTGTCAGCCGGTCATCGTCGAGATCCGAAACCAGCTCGCCCCCCAGGCGAATCGTCCCCCCCGAGGGGAGATCGAGCGCCGCGATCTGGTGCAACAAGGTGCTCTTGCCCGAGCCCGAGGCTCCCATCACGGCGACAAACTCGCCGGGCATGACGGTGAGGTCGACACCGCGGAGGGCTTCGACCTGCGTGGCGCCCGATCCATAGCGTTTGACGAGTCCGCGGACCTCGATGGCTGGCTGAGGATCGGTCGCCAATGGTCACCTCGCTGGCGGGGCGCGACGCGGGGCTCGACAGGGTACCTCTGCCGGGGTGGCAGCGGGCTGTCCCTCGAAATTACCCCCGCCGGCCGGCTGACGTGTCAGCATATCGCACCCACGCACGGCTCGAACAGGGGGCCGCCGGGCCCAATCGCGGCTGACGGGCGCCCTTTCGTAAGATATGTTATTGATATGACTTCCGCACACTCCACGCGATCGCGCCCCCGGCTGCTGGCTCTCGCCGCATTCGGGCTGGCGCTGGCCTCGAACCCCACGGCCCAGGCCCAGATGTTCGGCCCGCGCACCCTGGGGGCCGAAACGATCGGCCGGAACGTGCGCCCCGGCGCGGCCACCAACGAGGCCTCGGGTTTCCTCGGGAACCCGAATCTCGATCCGGGCGCGGTGATGACGACCGGCCTGATGAATCCGGGCGCTCGGTTCATCCGTGGCAACCGCAATGCCGACGATTTCGTCGGACGCGATTTTGGCGAGGCGCAGGCGTTTATCGGCCGAGGAGGCGCGCTCACGGCCGCCGCGCTCCGCTCGGCGATCAATGAACTGCGGCCCGAGGCCGACGGCGACACCAATCGCCAGCAAGCGAATTCCAGCGCCGCGCGAAAGAACTCGGTCTATCCGCCCCGGCTGCAACTGAGCGAGCAGCTCAGGATGCCGGCCAGGGGGCCTGCGCTGAACTCGCCGGCGACGGCGGAGTTTGTCCAAAGGCTGGAACAGCGCCTGGGGAACTCGGGTTCGCTCCCGTTGACGGTCCGGATGGATGGTCGGACGGCCATCCTGCAGGGCGAGGTCGCATCAAGCTACGAGCGGAACCTGGCGGCTGCGCTGGCGAGCCTCGAACCGGGTATCGATGCGATCCAGAACGATCTGGTCGTGATTGAAGAAAGAGACTCGGGCCCCCCAGGCCCCGCGGAGGCTGCGACAGCTGGGCCGGAGGATGACCTCCAGCCGCCGGCATCGTCGTCTCCACTCCCATCCGAGTCTCTAGCCCCCCGTACGTCTCCTGCGGCCCGGCAACCGGTGGTGCAGCCGGTGACGCCATAGCAGGCGTCGGGTGCGCGGGCCGGGATGAATGGATCTGGCTGGCCGGCTGCGGGCCGGTCTCCACGATGTCGACTCGAGCGGCCGCTCCTTGCTGCGCTGCCGCCTGGGCCATCAAGGCGGGGAACGCCTCGTCGGGCAGTTCCACCCAGCCGGCCTGCCGTTCGGCGGCCGGCGTGTGGTGCGGATTAGCCCCCTGCGTCTGGGTGTTGTGCGTTGCGGACGTCACCGACTGCCAGCCCCCCGCCGGCGCGACGCCGGCGTCGGCGTTCTCGCTCCAGCCGAGGAACCGTGGCGGCACCGCAATCGTCTGCGTCGACATCCGCCGCTCGGGCGGCGCGTGCGCCGCGCTGGGCTCCGTGTAACTCACCTGCCGCACTGCGCCCGCGGGGGCCGCAGCAGGGGGCGTCGCCATGGCGGGCGCCGTCGTCGCGGCCGCGCCGGGGCGCCGCACCTGGCTGACATGCAGGTCGGGATTCAAGCGGCCGGGAAGGATCTGGCTGGCCATTTCCGAGACGACGATCCCGCCCCGCTTCGGTTCGAAGCGGCAGACGAGCGTCACTTTGCGCTGCAGCCCTCCCACCTCGTCCCAGGGAATCCAGAAACTATAGGAATGGCCGAGCTGCGATTTGCTGTAATGCCCTGCAAACTGCTCGTGCTTGAAGACGAACTTGCGATCGGGAACGCACTCGGTCGGATCGCGCCCCGTGTCGTCGTAGGCATAGACGGTCAGCGTGCCATCCACTTTGATCGGCCGGTCGCGATCGGTGCCATAGAACATCAGCCGGCCGCCAAAGCCGCGGACGCCAACGCGCCCCTCCTGGTTCAGCACCGTGTGCGTCCAGATCGCGCTCAGCCGCTCAGGCTGCCGCGGCTTGCTGTCGAACTCGCTGAAGGTCCCCTTGAGCGATTCCAACGGTCCAGCTCCGAGCGGATGCGCGCGCGACGCCACCAACGCGCAAACCAGCGCCGCGAGAGCCGGCCAACTGCGCCGTTTTGAACTCGTTCCGTTCACGCTCGAAGGACTCCCTTTAGTGGGACTGGCCGCGTTGGCGCGCCGTCGCCGCTCGTTCTTGCTCGGTTTGCGGGCGAATCAGGTAGTCGCTCGCGCCGCCGGGAATCACATTCCCCGGGGCGTACTTGCCCGTCACTACGGGGCGCTTTGTCGCCGCGGCCGGTGCCGCGGTCTGCGGCACGAACGTGGCGGGGCTCACGGGCTGCGCCGGAGGCACGCCGGGGCGCGGATGCACCGGTTCTTGGGCAGCCGCGCGCTGCGTATTTCCCGGGTGAAGCCGCGGCGGTGCTCCCGCCACGGCAGGCAACCGCGTCGGCTCGAGTCGGTTCGTCACTGGCGCCACCACCGGCGGCGCGCCGGAAGCTGGCGCTCGATTCAGCGGGCCGTTCGTCGGCCGGGCCGACTGCGGGCCGGGCAGGCCCGCGCCGTTGGCTCCCGGTTCCGGCGCCGGCAGGATGTACGGAGGCCCCGGCATCTCGCCCGGCCCCAGCGCCCCCGGCGGCAGCAGCTCGGGTCCGTCGGCGTTGGGAACCGCGTCGGGCACGGCGTCGGGGAGCACGGGATTCACGCCGCGGGGATCGAAGTCGGGGTAGATGACCTTGGTCTCGGTGTCGTCGAACTCGTCGGAGCCGCGCTTCTTGATGCCCATGTCCCCTTGCAGCTTCTCGGCGTCGCCCAGGCACCAGCTCATCCGTGCC
>JAEUIK010000729.1 GCA_016793185.1 Planctomycetaceae bacterium
CTCGGCGGCGTCTTGCTCCGCGTCTGCCGCAGCCGCGGTCGCCGCGAGCAAGTCCAGCACAGCGCGACGAATCTGCGAGTCGTTCGCCATCGCCACCGCGCTCGCCGCCTGCACCCGGCACCATTTGTCGACCATCGACCGTTCAATCTCCACGAGCGTCACGAGCTCGGAGTGGAGCATCGCCTCCATCGTGCGGCGAATCGACTGGTTCACGATGTAGCCGATCGTGGCCAGCAAGACGACGGCGAGAACCGGCCAGATCCACAGCTGCTTGCGCAGCAATAAACGGGTCCGCGCAAAGCTGCGGCCAAAAGACGTCTGCCCAAATGTCATATGGCCCCGGGCATCGCCCGCTCGATTCGCCTGGCCAAAGACACGTGTGAACCAACTCCACATAAACCAATCGCCGATTCCGCGCGGCCGATCCTCTCGAGAACTCTGACGATCCCTCACCACGCTCCTCGCTCCACCGGGGTCCAGACAGACACCGCGAGTGGCCACCTGAAGGCTAGCTCACGATTCCTTCAGCTCCCGCTGGGCCGCGGTGATGCCCCTAGTCTAGCGACCATGAGCACGTGGATTCTTGCTTGCGTCCTCCAATTCCGGGACAAGCTCCCGCAGGTTGGCCCTGCAGGGGCCAACGTGAGTTCCGGAACCGCACACCTCGCGGCGCGGCGAGGTTCGTCGCAGCGGTCGGTAGTCACGTCGTGAGTTTTCGGCTCGAACGACTTGCTCGCTTTGAACTGCCGAAACCCCGCACGGCCCGATACAATGCCGGATCCCGCGTGAAGTCAGCGCTGCGCCACCAGGTTCCCGGAAAAGAATCTCGAAGCCATGGACGAACTCCCTCTGATCACGACGCTCGCCGCCGGGTTCACGGCCGCCTGGGTGCTGGGACTCTTGACCCAGCGACTTCGGCTGTCGCCGATCGTCGGCTACTTGCTGGCGGGCATCATCATTGGTCCGCATACGCCGGGCTTTACGGGCGATCCCCATCTTGCCCATCAGTTGGCCGAAGTCGGCGTGATTCTGCTGATGTTCGGCGTCGGCCTGCACTTTCATCTGGCCGACCTGGTGGCCGTCAAAGGGGTCGCCATCCCGGGCGCGCTCGGGCAAAGTCTCGTCGCTACCGCGGTCAGCATCGGCGTGTTCGCCCTCTTTGGTCTCGATCCCCAGACGAGCGCCGTGATCGGCATGGCGATGGCGGTCGCCAGCACCGTGGTCTTGATGCGAGTCCTGCTCGACGCCGATGCGCTCGAAACCCCCGCCGGGCACGTTGCGGTGGGATGGCTGCTGGTCGAAGACGTGATGACCGTCATCGTGCTGGTGCTGATCCCGGTCCTGGGCACCCCCGAGTCAGCCGCGGCGGCCGCTCCAGCGGCGAATCCCCTGGCCGCGATCGCCTGGGCGCTCTTCAAACTGGCCGCGCTGGTTGCCATTGTGCTATTCGTGGGCTCGCGCATCGTTCCCTGGGCGCTGCTGCGGGTTGCCCGCCTCCGCTCGCGCGAGCTGTTCACCCTGACGGTCATGGTTTTTTCCGTGGCGATCGCCGCGGGCGCTTACGAGTTGTTTGGCGCCTCGATGGCCTTGGGGGCGTTCCTGGCCGGCATGATGGTGGCCCAATCGCCCGTCAGTCATCAGGCCGCCGCCGATGCCTTACCGCTGCGCGACGCCTTCGCGGTCTTGTTCTTCGTCGCCGTCGGCATGCTGTTCGACCCGATGTTTCTCGTACAGCAACCCCTGATGATGCTGGGGGCCTTGGGAATCATCCTGCTGGTTAAGCCGCTGATTGCCCTGGTCATTGTGGGAATCCTGGGGCACTCGGTGCGCACGGCGCTCACCGTCGCCTTGGGACTCGCCCAGATTGGCGAATTCTCGTTTATCCTGTCCGACGCCGCGCGCAAGTACGGACTGATGCCCGACGAGGGGCATAACGTCCTCGTCGGGGGAGCGATTATCTCCATCACGTTGAACCCGATGCTGTTCCGCTCGATCGACGGAATCGAGCAGTGGCTGCGCCGCCATCCACGGCTCTGGAAGCTCCTGAATGGCCGGGCCGACCAGCGCCTCGAACAAGCGAACCTCGCCGCGGCCGAACAGGCGGCCAGCCACGCCGCGGCGGGCCAACCTTCAGCTCTCGTCGTCGGCTTTGGCCCGGTGGGGCAGACCGTCGATCGCCTGCTGCAGGAAGCGGGCCTCAGGACCGTGATTATCGACATGAATGCCGACACGGTTTTGGACCTGCAACGGCAAGGGCGCACGGCAATTTTCGGCGATGCCGCCACGACCGCCATCCTCGAGCAGGCCGGCGCGCAACACGCCTCCCACCTGGTGCTGACGCTGCCGCAAGCGGCCAATCGCGCCGCCATCGTGGCCACGGCACGGAACCTCAATCGCCGCCTCAAGGTGTTCGTGCGCGCCCGCTACTTGCGCGAACGGGAGGAACTGGAGCGGGCGGGCGCCAGTGCGGCGATCTTCGAAGAGGCGGAAGCCGCCGTCGCGCTGGCGCGGCTGGTGCTCAGCGACGCCGGCGCCGGCCGCGAGCACATCGACCGAGCCGTGCGGGATATTCGCCTCCGGCTCATTCTCGACAACGTGTCGAACCTCCGCGTCCAGTCGGTGCGGAACATCATGATTCCCTGGACGCGCGTGCGGCGGCTCGCGGAATCGGCCGCGCTCGACGAGGTGCGCCGCCAGCTCGGCGAACAACGATTCTCGCGCTGGCCGGTCGTCGACGACCAGACCGGAACTCCCTTGGGCTACCTGCTTGCCAAGGATCTGATCACGCTCGACGCCGCCAGCATGAAGTGGACCGAGTTGATTCGCCCTTTGATGTGCATCGGCCCCGACGACGATATCGAGACGACCCTCGTCTCGTTTCAACGCGACGGCGCGACTATCGGACTGGTCCAAGAGGGCGACATTCCGCTGGGAATCGTCACTATCGAAGATATCCTCGAACAGGTGATCGGGCGGATGGAGGACGAGTATCCGCGGCACTCGAAGCTCCTGTTTCGCGAAGTTCTGCTGGTCGATGACGATCTCTTACACATTCGCAGTCGAACTGCGGAAGAGGCGATCGCCGAAATGGCCGCGAGAATCCCGGCGCAAAAGCTCCCGCCCAGCGCCGAAGTCGCCAAACTGGCAATCGCTCGCGAGCACGAGCTGCCCACGCACATCGGCGGCGGGGTGGCGCTCCCGCATGCGCGGTGCCCCGGGTTGGGTGCGCCGATCGTCGTGTTCGGGCGTTCGGCCGACGGCGTGAATTTTGGCGGCTCCTCCTCCGACCAGGTCCACCTGATCTTCCTGCTGGTGACGCCGTTGGAGCAGCCGCATGTGCAGGTCCAGTTGTTGAGCCAGGTCGCCGGCGTGGCGGGAAACGCGGAAGTCCGCGTCCGGCTGAGCCAGATCGCGTCGGCGCGCGAAGCCTGGGAGATTCTTCTCGTTGCCGGCGACCAGCAGGACCAGGCCGCGGCCGCCGTCACGCAGCCCAGCCGGTAGCGGTCCGGGGCTCACTCGCACCGAATTCGGTCACTGGGCTCGAAACGAGCGGCCCGTCTTCAATCCACAGATGAACACGACCAGTGCGACCGCCCCCAGAAAGAACAGCGTGTCGCCGGGAACGCGCATCCAGCGCAGCGTCTGCATGAGGTCGGTTTGCATGAATTCGCCGCTGCGGGCGAACCAATAACCATGCTCGACGGACGCCCAGGTTTGCAGCAGGCCGACCGGCAGCAGACTTAGCACGCACATCCCCATGAGCCCGCCGTTCATGGCCCAGAACGAGAATGCCAGCCAGGCCTCTTTCCATTCGCGCCCGGGAATGAGCACCCGCAGGCACATGAGCATCAGGCCGATGCCGAGCATGCCGTAGACGCCGAACAGAGCGGCATGCCCATGCACCGGCGTGGTGTTCAGGCCTTGCATATAGTAGAGCGCGATGGGGGGGTTGATCATGAATCCGAACAGGCCTGCACCCACCATGTTCCAGAAGGCCACCGCGACGAAAAAGTAAATCGGCCAGCGATAGCGACGGACCCATTCCGACTGCTTCGAGCGGCGCAGGTCTTCGGTGGCGTCGAAGCCGACCAGGGTCAGTGGTACGACTTCCAATGCGCTGAAGACCGAGCCCCAGGCCAACGCGACTGTGGGCGTTCCCGAAAAATAGAGGTGATGGCACGTCCCGATGATTCCACCCGCCAGAAAGATGGTGGCCGAGAGCAGGGCGGCCGCGGTCGCAATCCCCGGCCGGATCAGGTTCAGCCGCATAAAGACAAAGGCGATGACGGTCGTGGCAAAGACCTCGAAGAACCCTTCCACCCACAGGTGCACGACCCACCACCGCCAGTACTCGACCATCGAGAGGTGCGAATGGCGGCCCCAGGTGAGACCGGCACCATAAAACAGCGCGATGGCGCCCGTGGCGACGGCCAAGAGCAGCACCAACTGCCGCGCTTCACCGGTTTTGCGCAGGGCAGGGGCCAGGGCGCGGAGCATCAACACCAGCCAGAGCAAGAGCCCCACCATCAGGGCGCCCTGCCAGACGCGTCCCAAATCGACGTACTCGTAGCCTTGATGCCCGAAGTAAAACGCCACGGCG
>JAEUIK010000435.1 GCA_016793185.1 Planctomycetaceae bacterium
CGAGCGCGTTATGGTGCGTCGTGAAGGGACGAGCCGCGGCGCCGCCGGCGATGGTGTGCAGCGTCGGACCTTCGACCTCGACAAAGCTCTGCGCGGCCAACGTTGTGCGAATCGACTGGACGATCCGGCTGCGGCTCAGGAACCGCTCGAGCGATCCTTCGTTGTAGGCCAGATCGAGATAACGCATCCGCTGCCGCAGCCCTGGGTCGGTCAACCCCTTGTGCTTCTCGGGAGGCGTTTCGATCGACTTGGTCAGGAAGTGCAGCCGCTCGGCAAAGATCGTCAGCTCGCCCGTCTTGGTGTAGCGGAGCTGGCCGTCGACGCCGAGGAGATCCCCCAGATCAAGGCACTCGGCGATGGCCCAGCTCTCTTCGCCGACCTGCTTGCGGCCGATGAAAATCTGGATGCGTCCGGTCCAATCGCGAATGTCGAGAAAGATCAGCTTGCCCGTCTTCCGTTGCAAGACGATGCGGCCGGCGGCGCGCACTTCCGGCCCGTGCCATTCCCCCGGCGGCTGCTGTTCGAGCCAGGTCTTGATGTCGGCGCCGGCCGGCGGGCGACGGGGCGCGCCCTCGGCACTGGGGCGATACTCGATCTCGTCCGTCCGCCGGCGGATCACGTTGAGCGCCGCGTGGCCGTCAAAGCGGACGCCCCACGGGTCGACGCCCAAGCCTTCGAGCTTGCGAATCTTCTCGCGGAGCGCCGCTTCGAGCAGCCCGCCACTGCCGGCCTCAGCGGGGGCCGGGTCGGAGCCGGGCGTTTGAGAATCCATCTGCCGATTCGCCTGGAAGACTGGGCTGTTTGCCATGGACCGCGCGCACAATCGTTTCAGTAAGGCGATAAACCGCAACATTTTAGTAAAAGGCGGACAGGGGTCAACGCCAGCCATCGGACGCCGGCCGGCCGTGCCGGCTTCGCCCCAAGTCCTGACAGGGACAGGATCTCGCGGGTTCGAAGGGCAACTGCCAGCGAAATCGGCGCAACCGTTACTGCAGGCCCGCAGGTCGCGCTGCGCGGGCCGAACCGTGGTCGTGTGCCCCCCCGCGGAAACAGCGGGTCCCCCCAGTGGCGTAGGGTTTGGCAGGGCGCGCGACCCACGAACCGGCCCCGAACCTGGGGACCCGGCCCCCGCCGCGCTCCTCGCGAACACCAACCCCACGACCGCCATGCTTCGCAAATTGCTCTTGGTTGACGACGACGACGATTGCCGCCGCCTGACGCACCGACTGCTGACGCGCGCCGGCTACGACGTGCTCGAGGCGACCGACGGGATCAACGGTTACGAACGGGTGCTGACCGATGCGCCTGAGATGATCATCACCGATTGGGACATGCCCCGGCTCAACGGGCTGGACCTGATCCGGCGCATCCGCGCGGCTAAACTCAGCTGGTACCCCTATATCGTGCTCGTCACGGCCAGCGAGAACGCCGAACTGGGGCTCGACAGCGGCGCCGACGATTTTCTCTCGAAGCCGATCCGCGAAGAGCAGCTCATGCCGCGGGTGCGGGCGGGAGAGCGCATCGTCACGCTGCAGAGCCGCTTGAACGAACAGAACCAGGCGCTGAACCGCGCCAACCAGCGGCTCGAACAGCTCGCCACGACCGATTCACTGAGCGGCCTCTTGAATCGCCGGGCGTTCTTCGAGGCCGCCGAGCGTGAATGGCGCCGCAGCCAGCGCTACGGCATTCCCCTCTGCTGCCTGCTGCTCGACATCGACCACTTCAAGCAAGTCAACGACACGTATGGCCATGCCGCGGGAGACGCCGCGATTGTCAGTCTCGCGCAGCTGCTGAAGTCGCGGCTCCGCACGACGGACCTCGTCTGCCGTTACGGCGGCGAGGAGTTCTGCATCTGGCTGGTCAGCACGTCGCTGGCCGACGCGGAGCAGGTCGCCGAAACGCTGCGCCGCGAAGCAAGTTGCCTCGTCGTGCCCGAACTCGGGACCGATCCGCGTCTGAGCGTTTCGATCGGCATTGCCGCGCGCGCCGCCGATATGCCCAGCGAACGCACGCTGATCGACCAGGCCGATCAAGCACTCCTCCTGGCCAAACAGCTCGGTCGCGATCGCGTGGCCAGCTATGCCCGGGGGCAAGAGCACGCGTCGCGCGTGCCCGGCCCGGACCGCGGCGCTGCCGGCCAGCCGAGCGGCGGCACGCCTTTCGAACCGAGCGTTGGCGGGCTCGTCCGGGCCTGCCGGACCGCGCTGAGCCTGCGCGACCCTCCGTTGGGGCGCCAGATCGATCGCCGCTTGGAGCTCTGCCGCGAGTTGGGGGGGATCGTCGGCCTCGACGCAGAACAGCAGTGCCGCCTCGAGTTGGCGGCCCGGCTGATGGACGTGGGTTGGCTGACCATGAACGAAACGCGCCCGACCGACGGCAGCGTCGAAACGCGCTCCGGCGCGGCCCGGCGGCGGCGCGCCGAGAGCGCCACGCTGGAGATCCTGCAAGCGGCCGGCGCCGATCCGCAACTGCTCGAGCTGCTGCGCCTCCGCGACCAATGGTACGACGGCTCGCGCGGCGAACCCCACGGACAGGCCATTCCGGCAGCGGCGCGTTTGCTCAGCTTGATCGCCAGCTTCATCGAATTGCGCGACAGCGCCGAGGATAGCCCCCTGGGAACGTCGTCGGCCACCGAGGCTGCCATCGACAGCCTGCGGATGCGTGCGGGCCAGCAGTTCGATCCCGCGTTCGTCGCCCGGCTGGCGGGGCTCTTTGCGGCGGGGAGCTCGCTGACCGATTCCAGCCTCGTGCCCGCGTTCCACTAAACTGCCGTTTCACGGTCGGCGGACCGCGCTGCGCTTGCAGGCCGCAGCTCCGCCGCCCAGAATCGATCACAGCGGCGGCTGTCGCTCGAATCTGTTCCCACGCGGGTCGTATGTCGAAGCTCGTGATCGGATGTGGATACCTCGGACGGCGCGTGGCCGAGCGCTGGGCCCGCGCCGGCGAACGGGTCTTCGCCGTCACGCGTTCCCCCCAGCGAGCTGTGGCGCTCAGACAACAGGGGCTCGAACCCGTGGTCGCCGACGTGACCGACCGGGCTTCGCTGGCCGGACTGCCGGAGGCAGAGACGGTGCTCTACGCCGTCGGCTTCGACCGCACGGCGGACAAGCCCAAACGCGACGTGTACGTCGCCGGGTTGGCGAACGTGCTCGACGCGCTGTCGCCGCGCGTCGCCCGCCTGATCTATATCAGTTCGACCAGCGTCTACGGCCAGCAGGCGGGCGAGTGGGTGGACGAACAATCGTCTTGCGAGCCCGCCACCGAGGATGGCCGGATCTGCCTGGCGGCCGAGCAGATTCTCGCAACGCATCCGTTGGGAGACCGCGGTTGCATCCTGCGCCTGGCGGGACTGTATGGGCCCGGTCGCGTGCCCCGGCGCGAAGCGTTGGCGGCGGGCGCGCCGCTCGCCGCGCGTCCCGACAGCTATCTGAACCTGATTCACGTCGATGACGCCGCCTCCGCGGCAATCGCGACCGCGGGCCAACCGACACCCGCTGCGCTCTATCTGGTCACCGACGGCGAGCCCGTGCTGCGCCGCGAATACTATCGCGAACTGGCGCGGCGGTGGCAGCTGCCCGAGCCACGTTTCGCCGACGCGGCCGCAGGAACTCCGGCCGCCGGGCGTGGTGCCACCAATAAACGGATCTCCAATCGACGCCTGCTGACCGATTTGAAACTGGATCTCAAGTACCCTTCATACCGGGCGGGCCTGGCGGCGATTCTCGCCTGGGAAGAGGCATGATGGACACGGCCACTGACCGGCGCGGCGACCGCGCGCGCCGGTGGCGGGTTGTCCCCCTCCGCGCCGATCTCTAAAATCCGGGTATCGTCCGCCCGTTCGGGTCCGCTCCTTGCGATTCGTGCGCTCGCCCGAGGCGGCAGTCAAACTTCGTGGTCGCGAGCGCAAAGAAAGTAGGCGAGATGCTCACGCGAAAGCCGGTTTTTAGTCATGTCATCGAGATCAATTACCAGGCCGGCGAGCGCCTCGGCTGCAACGTCTACCTCGTGTTCGACGGCAGCGAGTGGATCCTGATCGACATCGGCTTCGACGACACGGTCGATGAGATCGTCGAGATGATCCGGCAGCTCGACTTTCCTCTGTCGAACTGCAAGGGAGTGATCGCCACCCACGCCGACGTGGACCACGTCCAAGGGCTGGCGAAGGTGAAATCGCTGCTCAAGGCTCCCGCCTGGGGACATCCCCTGGCCGCGGAACCCTTGGCCAAGGGGGACCCGATCAAGACGTTTGCGGAAATCGCGGCGCAGGGAATCGCGATGGGGATGCCCCCCGTCAAGCTCGATCAACTGATCGACGACGGCGACACTATCCGCGTCGGCGACCTCGAATTGGAAGTCTGGCACACGCCCGGGCACACCGACAGCCAGCTCGCCTTCCGCCTCGGCAAGCTGCTCTTCAGCGGCGACAATATCTATCGCGACGGCTGCGTCGGGGCGATCGACGCCCATCACGGGAGCGATATTCCGGCGTTCATTCGCAGCCTGGAACGCATCCAGGCCAGCGACGTCGAATGGCTCCTCCCCAGCCATGGCCCGATCTTCCGCAAGGACAACGCCCAGCTCGCCAAGACCATCCAGCGCCTGCAAGGGTATCTGCACATGGCCGACTTCGGCACCTGCGCCGTCGATTGGCCGCTGATGCAAGAGTGGGACCGCGAGCTGGCAGAGGCGCAGCTTCCGCTGGCCGACAAGGTGGCGGCCAAGTAGTTCGGAGCTGCGGACAATCGCGCCGGAGCGACGGATGCTCCTCTGTGCTCGTGAACGTGCCAGCACAGCTAGCAATCGGGCAGGCTGCGTTGCCGCCTGGCGAAATCCACCCATTCGCTCTGCGCCGGTCGTAGCGAATATTCCCTCAATCCGGTCTGTAGCACCTGCCGATGGCTAACTCAGAGACCCGCGCTCTGAGAGATCGCAGCCCGCGGCCGTTGGCCTGGGCTCTCTCGACCTGCAATCGCCTATGGGGGGATCGTCGATGCTTCGCCGGATCACGCTGGCGCTGTTTTGCGCCGTGGCGCTGGGGGCCGCGTTGTCGGCCGACAGGGCCGCCGCGCAGCAGGCCTATGGCCGTCAATGGGGCCGCACCTACAACACCCAGGACTGGCAGCGCTTCTACCACTACCCGTACGTCTACTATCCCCAGAACTTCTGGAGCCGCGACTACTACCGCAGCTCCGAAAGTCTCTACTACCGCTATCCGCAAGAGATGCGAATCCCGGTCTACAACAAGGCCTGGCAAAACGACTACCCGCAGCAGCGTAAGTACCACAGCGGGCATCAGTTCATTCTCGACGTGTTCTAAGCCGCGCGCCGCCAGGCTGTCGAGCGCGGCCAGAACGCCAACCTGCCGGCGCCCGGCGACCCAAGCCGTCATTCGGCGCGCGGGCTGCGCCGATCTTCGAGCAACGCGCCGGTCGCGGTCCGCAACTCCCCGGCCACGCGATCCGCGATCGCGGACAGCAACAGCGGCAGTTCAATCTCGATTTGCACCGCGTCGTCGCCGACATCGAGACGACCGCGAATCGATTGCCCGAGCCCTCCGCCGGCAAAATGCAACCGGTCCCCCTCCCAATGCTCCTGGAAGGAGACCAGTTGCCACATTCCGCCGGTCAGTTGCTGGCGCACGTTGGAGAAACCCTCGGCCACGCGCCGCCGGGCGTCGGCCCTGCCCAGCGCATGCGGGACGTTGACGCTCAGGGTGCGGGCCATGGGGAAGATTCCAACGGGTAATAAGGTTTTTGACTCGCGTGGCTACACCGCGCCGAGCATCTCGAGCACGCAGTCGAGCTCGCGCCGAAACGCCGCGACCTGCGCGGCGGTGGAGCCCTCCAGCTCGTCGCGAATCAACTCGAGCGCCTCGCGCGCCGCCACCGCGTTGGGAGGATCCGCCTGCAGATGCCCTTCGACCGTCGCCAAGAGCGACGTGATCTCGGCGACGCGATCACCAGGAATCTGGGGGATCATCCCGCGCACGCGCTGGAGGAGATGCTCGATGCGACTCACTTCGCTGTGGTTCAACGGCGAGGGAGCGGGTTCGACCGCCGGCTGAGCGGGCACGAAGTCGGTGGGAAACTGGCTCATCGTTGCTGCTCCGCGCACAGGTGCTGGAACGGAATCGAGACGATTCCAGCGGTGCAACCAGCGTGCCACGATCGGCCCCGCCGTAAGTCGAAGCGCCTGGGCGAGTTAGTTACAGGCCATCGCGGCCGAGGCGATAGAGGGCCTCGCTCGCCAGTTCCAGTTCGTCGAGCGGTAGCCACTCGTCGGCGGTATGCGCCTGGTCGATCGAACCGGGCCCGAAGACCACGCTGGGCACCCCCGACGCCGCGATCTGCGCCGCATCGGTGCCGAAGGGGACGCCGATGCGTTCTCCCTGCCCGCTGAGCTCGCGGCTGATTGCCCCCAGCCGATTCGCGACCGCCGCATTGGCGCCGTCGGCCAGTGGCTCTCCCTCCAGGAACGGCGCGTCGTGCTGAATTTCGAAGTCGATGCCCGGGTAATTCGCCACGAAGTCGATCACGTGCCGATAGGCTGACGCGCGCGTCTCACCTGGCAATATCCGGCGGTCGATTTCAATGGTGCACCGATCGGGCACGGTATTGACGCTGATGCCGCCGCGGATGGTGCCCACGCTGAGCGTCACCTGCCCGCAGAGCGAATGCTGCGGGAGCCGAGGAGCGGCATCGCGCTGGTAGGCTTCGAGCGCGGCGAGCAGGCGCGCCATCTTGTAGATGGCATTGTCGCCCAGGTGCGGTTGCGAGCTGTGCACGGCCTTGCCGCGCGTCTGGGCGCGCCAGCGGACGGTTCCTTTGTGCGCGACAACCACGTTGAGCCGCGTGGGTTCGGCGATCACGCCGGCGTCGGGCACGCGGGGAATGAAACCGGCCAGCGCTTTCCACGCGGAAGTCGTCCAGAGTTCGGTCAGCGCCGTCGCGCCGGTATAACCGTGCTCCTCGTTGACAGTGCAGGCCATGATCAAGGTGGGCATTCCGTCGGGACGTTCGGCGGCCAGTCGGGCGAAGGCCCCGAGCATGGCAGTCATTCCCCCCTTGATGTCGCATGAACCGCGACCATAGATCCGCCCGTCGCGCACCAGGGGAGTCCAAGGGGGAATCGTCATGCCGTCGACCGGCACGGTGTCCTGATGCGCCTCGAACAACAACACTTGCCCCCCGGCGTCGGGCGGCACTCGGCCGTCGATCCGCGCGATGATATTGTCGCGCTGCGGCTCGACCGTCTGGCGGACGTAATCGACCCCCAGCTGGCGAAAGAACGCTTCGAGGTATTCGGTAACTCGATATTCGAGGAACTCGGGCCCCTTGAGGTCGCGCCCCATCGGGTTCACGCTGGGAAGCGAGATCAGATCGCTCAAAGTCGTCACAAGATCCAACGCCATCCGATTCGCGCCTGACGCATGAAGGTGTCGAAGTTCGGCCCAGGTCGGGGGGCCATTCTACCGCGACCCACGGGGCTCCGACACGTACCCCGGACCGTCGGTTGATCATTCCCCTCGCGGCCGGGGCCAGGCTCGATCCCCGTGGCAAACTCCACAGAATTCGGCGCCGCGGCGGACGACACCTGACAAATGTCCCTGGAACGGCGTGAGCCCAACAATAGGGTTTGAAATCGGACGCGCTGCGGTCGAAGAAAGCAAAAATAACCCCCAGAAGTGGGGTGGAGTGGCTGCGGTAAACCACAAATAATCTGACATGTGCGGGGGGGTCAAACCCCCTGTACACGACCCTTTGCAGGTTCCTGCCCCGCCTGCAGAGGGTTTTTTTATGCGCCGAGGATGGGCATGGACTTCGTCGGAGTGCCAGCCCGCCGATCCTTTCCCTGGGAAGACCACTCGGGTTTGCCCGCTGAAAACGCAGTGACGGCCCAGGTACTGCGGGCCGCTGCTTCGGCTCCCGTCGGCCTGGCGACGCCGGGCGGAGAACGGACCACCGGCTAGTTGACCGCAGGATCCAACGGCGTTAAGATTTCCGCCAGCGCCCGACCCGCACACCTGGGTCGGGTTCTTTTTGGATTCCCTTTGTGAAACGATTCACAAAGTGGCGATACTCATGCAATAAGCCTTTGCTCCCTAGGGCCTTATGGAATCCGTCTGGCTCCCGATCTTTCTGTTTGCCGCGACCGCCTCGCTCCTTTCGGTGACGATGGTGGTCATCAGCTATCTGGTCGGGCCCCAGCGTCAGGGAGCCGTCAAGGAAATGCCCTACGAAAGCGGCATGGATCCGATCCATGACGCGCGTCGCCGATTCGATGTCCGCTTCCACCTGGTGGCGATCGCCTTCCTGGTGTTCGACGTCGAGTTGCTCTTCCTTTACCCCTGGGCGGTCGCCAGCCAGAACCCCGCCGGACTCGAGGCGGCCGTGAGCGAGGGGTTGGTGAGCGGCCGGGGCCTGATCTTTGCCGAGGTGCTGGTCTTTATCGCCCTGCTTGCCGGGGGCTTCGCCTACGCGTGGCGGAAGGGAGTGTTCGAATGGCGCTAGAACTCCCCGAAAACGTCGTCGTCAGCAAGCTCGACGAACTGGCCAATTGGTGCCGCAAGAACAGCCTGTGGCCGATGCCCTTTGCCACGGCTTGCTGCGGTATCGAGCTGATGGCGACGGGGGCGAGCCGGCACGATCTGGCCCGGTTCGGCGCCGAGGTGTTTCGCTTCAGCCCGCGGCAGTGCGACCTGATGATCGTCGCCGGCCGGGTGGTGATGAAGATGCTCCCCGTGCTGCAACGCATCTGGCAGCAGATGCAC
>JAEUIK010000497.1 GCA_016793185.1 Planctomycetaceae bacterium
TCCGAAATGCCAGCGACTGCGCCAAGCGCTGCGCCGCCGGCGGCGGCTGCTCCGGCTGGCGCCAACCCGGCGACAGGGCAGGGGGGGGGAGCGCCTCCGAGTGCCGCTCCACCCGGCGCGCCCGCGGCCGGCGGTTCGGCCACCCATGCCGGCACGCGCGCGAAAGAAACCTTGCTGCGCGCGATGGCGCTGCAAGCGCAGCGGCAATCGGTCGCGGCGCGGATTCGCACCGAGGTGCAACTTTACGGCCAGCACCTGGCCGGGTCAGGCACGTACGTGCAAGGACCTGCTCAGCCCGGCGCCTGGCGCCTGGAATTGCGCATGCAGACCGACGACGGCTCGACTTCGCTCGTCCAGGTTTGCGACGGCGCGCAGCTCTGGACCTATCGGCAGGCCGCCGATCGGCCGTTGCTCGAGCGTGTCGACGCGGGCATCGTGGCCGCGGCACTCGCGCGCCGCGAGAAAGAGCGGTCGGCGGGGAGCGCTCCTCCTCAGATGCCGGTTGGCCTGGGACTCGGATACGGCGGCCTCCCCCGGCTGTTGCGGATGCTGAGCGAGGCCTTCGACTACCGCGCGATCAACGAAGGGCGTCTCGAGGGAATGCCTGTCTGGATTCTCGAAGGGACCTGGACGCCCGAGCTCCTGGCGGTCTTGCTCCCCGAGCAGAAAGGGGCGATCGAAGCGGGGCAGGGGGTCCAGCTCGCGAAGCTGCCGACGCACATTCCGGACCGCGTCACGCTCTACCTGGGGCGCGACGATCTTTTCCCCTATCGCCTCGAATACCACCGCGACCATCTCGGCGAGAAGGAGTGGGAACGCGCCGAGCGTGCGAACCCGCCGCATTCAATCGTGAAGCTGGAATGGTTCGAAGTGCGCTTCGATCTCCCTCTGGCGCGCGACCAGTTCGCGTTCGATCCGGGCGAAACGAAATACGAAGACGCGACCAAGCGGTACTTGGAAAGCTTGGGGCTGCCCACGCCGTGACCGGAGAGAGGTTTCGATGGCGATGAGCCCGGGCGAGCGCTGCCGGATGTTTCTGGTTCGGCATGGCGCGACGGCCAACAACGAAGCGCACCCTCCCCGCCTGCAGGGATGCCGATCCGATGCCGAGCTCTCGGCGATTGGGCGCCGGCAGGCCGAACAGGCAGCCGCCCTGCTGCACGCCGAATCGATCCAGGCGGTCTACGCGAGCCCGCTGCGCCGCGCGCGAGAGACGGCCGCCGCGATCGCCCGACCGCACTGCCTGGAAGTCGCGCTCGTGGAGGGCCTGACCGAGTGCGACGTCGGCGATTGGGAAGGACGGTCCTGGAGCGAGATCGAGCGCGACGACCCGGAGCGCTTCCGCCGCTTCATCGAAGACTCGGCAATCCATCCCTACGCGGGGGGCGAGTCGCTCGATCAGGTCCGCGACCGCGTGGCCCCCGTCTTTCGAGATCTGGGCCAGCGTCACCGCGGCGGGGCGATCGTGATTGTCGCCCATAACGTAGTCAATCGCGTCGCGCTGGCCCACTGGCTGGGCTGGCCGATTGCCAAAGCGCGCGGTATCCCGCAGAGCAACTGCGGGGTGAACCTGATCGACTACGCCGACGACAAGTTTACCGTCGTCACCATCAACGGCGCGTTTCACCTCTGATCGCGCGGGCCGTCGTGCCGGGCCGAGCATTCAGGGAATGCCGCTTCGCTTCGACCGTCGCGTCGAGTCTGTCGTGAATCAACGTTCCCGACTCAAGAGGCTCGCCACGCGGATCGCTTCGACCATGCTCGAGGTTTCCGCTTTCCCTTGCCAGGCGAGATCGAAGGCCGTGCCATGGGCGACGCTGGTCCGCACAATCGGCAAGCCCAAGGTGATATTCACAGCGCGATGCATTCCCAGCAGTTTCAGGGCGATGTGTCCCTGGTCATGATACATGGCCACGACGGCATCGAACTCGCCGTCGCGGGCGCGCACCATGAGCGAGTCGGCCGGCAGGGGACCGGTGCACAGGATTCCTTCTTCCCGGCACAGCGCGACCGCGGGCGCGATGATATCGATCTCTTCGCGGCCGAAGAGCCCCTCTTCGCCAGCGTGCGGATTGAGCGCGACGACGCCGACACGCGGGCGCTCGGCGCCGAGACGCCGCAGGCTCGCGTCGGCCAGGCGAATTTTCCGGATGACTTCGTCGCGCGTGATGTGTCGTGGCACGTCGGCGATTCCCATGTGCAGCGTGACATGCACGACTCCCAAGCCGGCGGGACCACGAATCCCCTCGCCGTGCGCCAGGTAGAGCATCATCGCGAAGTCGTCGACGCCGCAGAGCTCGGCCAGGAGTTCGGTATGGCCCGGGTAGTGATGCCCCGCGAGCCAGAGCGCCGCCTTGTTCAAGGGGGCGGTCACGATGGCGTCGATCTGGCGATCCAGGGCCAGCCGGGCCGCGACCACCAGCGCGTCGTAGGCTGCCTGCCCGCCACGACGGTCGAGCAGGGCAGGGGGGGCCTCATCGGCGTCGGGTGCAGTCACCGCGAGGCACGGGAGCCGCGACGGCGCCGGCTCGGCCGACGCGCAGCTCTCCAGCGCAAACACTTCGACCCCGTTTTGCAGTAGCTTCGCGGCGCGGGCGAGCACCGCCGGATGCCCCAGCACCACCGGGCGGCAGACGGCATGAACCGCGGGCGAGGTCCAGGCGCCGACGATCACTTCGGGACCGACGCCGGAGGGATCTCCCATCGTGATGCCAACCAACGGCTTGTGCATGACCGAATTCTAGGGAGCGGGGCCGCGCGCTCCAAGCGGCCCGCCGGAGCCTGCTGCTGGACGAGCCGGGTTCGATTCGACTAAAATAGACCCCGCTACCCCTAGCCAATCGTCTATTCCAACCGGAGAGGGTCCGATGGTTCGCAAACTGCTGCTCCCCTCAATCGCCCTGACCGTGGTCTTGTGCTCGGCTCAATCCGCCTGGGCCCATCCCAACGGAACGAGCGGGAACTTTGCGG
>JAEUIK010000515.1 GCA_016793185.1 Planctomycetaceae bacterium
GGCCGTGAGCATCGAGATTTTGCGTCCCGAGTTCTTCAGGGCGGTGAATTTGGGCACGGTCATCCGCGCAGCGGCAGTCATCGTGTGGCGCTTTCTCGACGATTCCCCCAAGCACAGCCGCGACGGCGTCCCGCCCCCGGCTGCCGACGATTGCCGGCCCCAGGCCAGGCACCGCGGTGAGGCGGCTCGTCGTGTGGGTCAATTGTCGCAAGCAGGCCGGTTTCGGACAACCGGGGCAAAATTGCTGGTTCGGCGCCGACCGGGGAGCTATCTTGACGAGGAACCGCACTCGCACCCGCTCGTTCACCCGGCTCGTCGCTCCTGCTGGAGGGGTTCTCATGATTCCCGCTCAACCGCGCATGGTGGCTGTCTGGTTGGTGCTGCTGACGCTCGCCCTGTTGCCAGCCGCGGCGCACGCCCAACCGATGCGTTTCCACAACCTCCAGGGAAAAATCGTCGCCATCGCGGGCAACGTGATTCAGTGGACCGACCCGACGAACGCCGAAATGTACGTGCAGGTGGATGCCCGCACGAAAGTGAAGGTAACCGGCACGGCCGACCCAAGCGTGCTTGCGCCTGGGATGTACGTGCGGTTCGGCGCCGAGATCTCGAAGCGCGGCAAGATCCTCAATGATCTCGACGAGCTGACCATCTTCACGCCGGGCGACGGTTTCACGACCGGCGTGTTCGAGGACGGTCTCGTCGATCCCAAGGCCGCCTCGGCCAGGTACTTCGTCGCCGGACAGATCGAGTCGGTCAAGAACGGCCTCTATTCGATCGAAACCGGCGAAGACTCGTTCAAGGTTAAACTCAGCGCCGACTCCAAGATCAACATCGACGTCCCCGACATCTCCATCGCGCGCGCCGATGACGAGATCACGATCACCGGGCGGGGCGAGGCCAAGAACCAGATCGTCGCCAGCGAGCTCGAGGTGAAGTTGGCGGCGCCACTGGCCGCGGCCGAAAAGCCCGGCAAGCGCCCAGTCAAGTCCCGCAAGCCGTCACGCGGCAAAGCCGCGGCCCGTCCGGCGGGCAACGACGCGGATGTGCCCGACTTCGAAGCTTCTCCGGATTTTCAGTAACCCACCGGCAAGGAGCTGTGGGCAATGGCCGTGGCAACGGATAAAGATTCCCGGCGGCGCACGCTGCGCTTTGCGTCGTTCGACGAGCTTGCGGCCGAGCTTGATCGCCTGGCGGCCTCGCCAGTGCGGCAACTGGGCAACTGGACGTTGGGGCAAATCTGCCGGCATCTGGCCGTCTCCTTCAACAGCTCGATCGACGGCTACGCCTTCCGGGCTCCTTGGCTGGTGCGCACGCTGGGCCCGTTGCTGAAAGGACGCTACTTGCGCAAGCCCATGCCCTCGGGCTTCAAACTGCCGCAGTACGCCCAAAAGTCGCTGCTGCCCCCGGCCGTGGATGATGCCGAGGGGGTGAACGAACTGCGCGGGGCGATCGCCCGGCAAATGCGCGAGTCGCACCGCGCGCCGAGCCCGATCTTCGGCGCGATGACGCGCGACGAATGGACGCAATTGCACTTGCGTCACGCCGAGCTGCACCTGAGTTTCGTCGAGCCCCTGTGAGCGAGGCCCTGGCAGGGCACCGGCGCGCTAATCCGGCCGCTCGCGATGCTCGCGCTCGTAGTGGCCGTGCCCCGTACCGGTGCGCTTCCAGACCCAGTACTTGCAGCAGCGCTCGGTCTTGGAGAAGTACCACTGGATGATCTGCCCATCCGGGTGGTTCGAGTCGTAGTACAGGTAATTGTCGTCCTCGCCCGCCTTGAAAAGCATGGCCAGATAATGCTTGCCCTGGTACCAGTAGGCGCCGGTGCCAATCTCGTCAATCAAGTGGAACGTGCCGCAGCGTCCC
>JAEUIK010000545.1 GCA_016793185.1 Planctomycetaceae bacterium
CTTGCCCGCGCGGCGGTCAATCGCGTTTGGGCTCGGCTCTTCGGGCGCGGACTGGTGAACCCGGCCGATGACCTGGGTCCGCACAATCCTCCGAGTCATCCCGAGTTGCTCGACGAGCTGGCGGAGTACTTTGTCGCCCACGGCTACGACCTCCGCGACCTCTATCACGTCCTCTGCTCGACGGCCGCGTATCAGGCGTCGAGCCAAGGTTCGGCCGAACAATCTGAGCTCGAGGCCCGGTGGTTCGCCCGGATGCCGCTCAAGCTGCTCACGGCCGACCAGTTGTTCGACAGCCTGTTGCGGGCGACGCTGCAATCAGGCGCGTCCGGGACGACGGCCGAGGATCCCGGGCGGTTGGCGCAGTTGAATCAGCGCCGCCAGGAGTTCTTTACGAAGTTCTCGAACTCGCAACAGGGCTCGCCTGAGGATCAGGTCGTCATCGGGCAGGCGCTCGTGTTGATGAACGGCAAATTGATCGACGAAGCCACCGACGCGGGCCGGAGCGGGATCCTGGGAGCGCTGAACGCCCCGTTTCTGTCGGACGAGCAACGTGTGGAGCTGCTCTGTCTGGCAACCTTGGCACGGACTCCCACGGACGATGAACGCGGCAAGTTCGAGGCCTACCTCGCTCGATCCACGGATGAAGCCGGACGCCGCAAGGCTCTGGGAGATATCCTCTGGGCGCTCGTGAACAGTACGGAGTTTTTCTTCAATCACTGATTGTCAGACAATCGAGGTCGGCAAAGACAACAACCAGGTGAATCATGACTCAACTCCATCGACGCACGCTGCTCAAGGCGAGCGGACTCGGCCTGCTGGGGGCCAGCGCCAGCGGTTGGGGGCCGTTGTTTGCCCGACACCTGGCTGCGACGAACGACCGGAAGCGCCATTGCATCCTCTTGTGGATGCCCGGCGGTCCGAGCCAGCTCGACACGTTCGATCCCAAGCCCGACCATGCCAACGGCGGCGAGTTCAAGCCCATCGAGACATCGGTTTCGGGCCTGAGGATCAGCGAGCATCTCCCGAAGCTCGCGCAGCAAGCGCAGCACCTGGCGATCTGCCGGGGGATGACCAGCAAGGAAGGCGATCACGGGCGCGCGACCTACCTGGTCCACACCGGCTACAAACCGGGGGGTCCGGTCCGTTATCCGGCGCTCGGCTCGGCCGTCTCGAAGGCACTGGGCGACGACCAGGCCGACGTGCCGAATTACGTGAGCATTGGCGCTTATGAGGCGTTCAACCGCTCGGCGTTCTCGCCTGGATTCTTGGGACCGCGCTACGCAGCGCTGAACGTGGCGGCCGAGGGGACTGTCGCCTATGCGCCAAGCGACGAAGCTGAAGCCTCGGCCGCGACGAGTAATCGCTTCACCGAGCTGCGCGTGGCCGATCTGCGGCCGCGCCCCGAAGCGGCCAGCCGGACCGACAACCGGCTCGAACTGTGGAACTCGCTCGAGGAGGATTTTCTCGCCCGGCACAAGAGCCCCGCGGCCCTGGCGCACCACACCGTCTATCAGCGCGCCGTCCGCATGATGCGCAGCTCGGCCGCCCAGGCCTTCGACCTGAGCGAGGAACCGGATGCCGTGCGCGAAGCCTACGGGCGCGGGATTTTCGGCCAGGGGTGTCTGCTGGCGCGGCGTCTCGTGGAAGCGGGCGTGCCGTTTGTCGAAGTGGCCCTCGGCAGCGTCGGCAACGATACCTTCGCCTGGGACACGCACCTCAACAACTTTCCCGCGGTCAAGAGCATGTCGGCCGAGCTCGACGCCGGCTGGGCCACGCTGCTGACCGAACTGGCCGAGCGCGGCCTGCTCGAGTCGACCACGATCCTCTGGGCGGGTGAGTTCGGCCGCACTCCGCGCATCAATGAAAACGCCGGACGCGATCATTTTCCCAACGCCTGGAGCGCCGTCCTGGCCGGCGGCGGCATCCGCGGCGGCCAGGCTTACGGCCGCACCAGCGCCGACGGGATGCAGGTCGAAGAGGGCCAAATGCAGGTCGGCGACCTGCTCGCCACGCTCTGCCAGGCTGTCGGCATCGACCCGGAGCTTGAGAATGTCTCCGAAGAGGGACGCCCGATTCGGATCGTCGAAGGCAAAGCGGTCTCCGAGCTCCTGGCATGAAACGCACTGCGCTCTGGCTGGGGATCCTCGTCGCCGGCGCGGCGGGCTGCCACCGCCCTGCAGCCACGCCCCCGCGCGCAGCGAGCGCCGCGCCGACATCCCCACCGGTCGAACAAGCCAAGTCCACGGAGCCCGCTCAGCCGGCGTTGGACGCCTCGCCGCCGCCCGCCAAGGAGATGACTCCCGCAGGGCGCGTGTTGCTCTTTTCGCCGGTCGGACCCTTGCTGCTGGAGCTGGTCGTGACGATCGACGGCCAGTCGCTGCCCGAGCTGCGGCGCAAGGCAGTCAGCCGGCTTGTGGAGCGGCTCACCGAGCAAGAGGGCGGCGAGCTTGCTTGGGAGTCGGCGCTGGAGGACCCGCGGTTCGCGCTGGTTCCGCCGCCGCGCGGCCGACCCGAGCGAAAGGCCTTGTTGGCCGCCATCGACTTGAACCACGACGGCCAGGTGCAGGCCGACGAGGCGGTTGAGTTCTATGCGCGGCAGGATCAACTCGGCCCGCCGCTGCGTTTTGCCGCCACGGCGAGCGCCTGGTCGGAACGCGGCAGCTCGCCGCTCTGGCAACTCGCCGATCAGAACGGCGACGGCCAGATCGAAGCCACCGAACTCGCGGCCCTGGCCGACTTGCTAGCCGCCCGCGACACCGACGGGGACGAACTGATCACCGAGAACGAACTCGCCGGCGGACAGATGCCGGAAAGCCAAGAATCGATGCAGGACCTGAGCTCCGGTCGCGGGAGCTCGCGGCTGGCGGTGCTGTGCGATGCGACCTTCCGCGGCGAAGCCGTCGCCTATTTGCTTGAAGAGCTGTATCCCTCTGGCGAGCGCTCCGCAGCCGAGCTGTCCACTGTCGACCGGCTCATCGCTGCCGTCGATCGGAACGGCAATGGACGCATCGACGGCCGCGAGTCCTTGGCGCTCCCCCAGGCCGAGCCCGTGGGCCGGATTCGGGTCGCCTTCGGCCCTGGAGTTTCACCCGCCGACCAGGTCGTCGTGGAATGGTTCGACCCGCAGCTTTCCGCTGCAGCTCCGTCGCAACGGCCCCCAGAAGGAATCGCCTGCGAGCTGGCCGGCAATCGCCTTGTGATCGAGCGCGACGAGCAAACCGCGGTGGCCCTCGGAG
>JAEUIK010000589.1 GCA_016793185.1 Planctomycetaceae bacterium
TCCGAGGCCATTGATGCCGAGCTGCGCCGCTTGCTCGCTGCGCAGGATGAAGGGTTGCTGGAACTGGCGGCGAACTTTGGGCTGCGCGACGTGCGCGCGATGGTCCACACCCTGCTGGTGCACGGACGCGAGCCCATCGAGCCGGAAGCCTGGGGCGAGCGCACGCCCGCCGAGCTCGTTGAAACCTGGCTCCGCTTTCGCGAGCGCGAATGCCTCCCGCGGCTGGTTGCGCGGCTGCAGCGACCAGCCGAATTTCAGGAGATGATCGCGCTCCTCGAGCGGATCGAATCGGACAACCCGCTGCTGCAGCAGCGACGCGGGGCCATTCTTGAGGCGTGGCGGGGCCTCGGTGTCCACAATCTTTCCACGGCGATCGAAACCCTGCGGGAGCAAGCCCTCGTCAAGGGAAAGGGAGTCGACGCGTCGCTGAAAGAGTTGGGAGTCTACGAGCAGGTCCGGGACGTCGTCAAAGAGTTTCGCAAAGTGCTCGACGAGGTCGCCGAGAAGCTGGCCTGGAACCCCGCGGTCGCCCAGCGGGCGGCCAGCGCTGGACTGCAGCTCCTGCGACTGGCGGGAGCAATTCAAGCGAAGTACGCCGCAGCGAAAAAACGCGCGGCCGCGCTCGATTTTCGCGATCTCGTCGGCCAGACGCGCGCCGTGCTCCTCGACGAGCGGCACGCCGAACTCCGTCAGCGCCTGGCGGCCGACATTCGCCTGCTCCTGGTCGATGAGTTCCAGGACACCGATCCCCGACAGGTTGAGCTGATCGAGGCGCTCTGCGGCGAGGGCGTTGCCGCGGGCCAGCTCTTCTTCGTCGGCGACTTCAAGCAGTCGATCTATCGCTTTCGTGGCGCCGATCCCGCGGTGTTTGCCCAGCTGCGCGCCAAGATCGCCGTGGCCGGTCAGTTGCCGCTCACGGAGAACTTTCGCAGCCAGCCGGCGATTCTGAACTTCGTCAACGCTTTGTTCGCCGATGCACTCGAAGGCGAATACGAGCCGCTCGTGCCCCGCCGCCCGCAAGTGTCGCCGGAGCCCGCCGTCGAGTTCCTGTGGGCCGTCCCCGCCGCCGGCGAAGGTACCGACGTCAAAGCACTGCGCGGCGCCGAGGCGGATTGGATCGCCCGGCGGATTCGCCAGTTGATTGATTCTCGCGAGCCGCTCGTGTGGGATGCCGCGGCGGCCGCGCGCGACGAACCCGCGGCGCGGCCAGCGCAGCTGGGAGATTTTGCGATTCTGTTTCGTGCGCTGTCCGACGTGCATCGTTATGAAGACGCCCTGCGGAAGTACGGGCTCGACTACTACCTGGTCGGCGGGCATGCGTTCTACTCGCAGCAGGAGGTCTTCGACCTGCTGAACCTGCTGCGCGCGCTCGACAGTCCCGCGGACATGGTCAGCCTGGTGGGGGTGCTCCGCAGCCCCTTCTGCGCTTTGGACGACGAGGCGATCTTTTGGCTGGGCCAACATCCCGAGGGGCTGGCGACGGGCTTGGCTCGATGGGCGGAATGCTCGGAGCTGTCGCCGGTCCAACGCGAAAGAGCCGCCTTTGCCGCCTGCGTGCTGGGTGAGCTGCGCGAGGCCAAGGACCGCCTGCCGGTTGCGGCTTTGATCGATCGGGCGTTGACGCTGACCGGTTACGACGCCTTGTTGCTGACCGAGTTTTTGGGATCACGCAAGCTTGCTAATTTGCGCAAATTGGTAGAGCAAGCCCGCAGCTTCGATAGCTCCGGCATTGGTACCCTGGCCGAATATGTCCGGCAGCTCGACGAGTTTGTCAGTCGACAGCCTGACGAGGCGATGGCGGCGACCGAGCCCGAGGCGGCCGACGTGATCCGCCTGATGACGATCCACCAGTCCAAGGGACTGGAGTTTCCGATTGTTGTCGTGCCGGACCTGCAACGAGTCTCGCGCTCCAGCAGCGGCGCGGTGTACTCGGCGGAGTTGGGGCCGCTGGTCAAGTTGCCGCGCGAGTTGGAAACGAGCGTCGGCATGACGGGGCGCGATCTTTATGGCATCGTGGAGGCGGATCACGAGCAGGCGGAATCGGCCCGGCTGTTGTATGTCGCGACGACCCGGGCCGCCGACTACTTGCTGCTGGCCAGTGGCGTCAAGCAAGTCGGCGAGGGGGGCTCGAACTGGTTGAAGCTGCTCCGGCGCCGATTCGAGCTGACGAGTGGACACGTGCTGGGGAGTTTGCCCCCCGGCTATGCGGTTCCGCGGGTGCGAGTGACGGCAACCCGTCCCGAGCTTCCGGAAGGATCCACCACGCGCGCTGCGCGGGTCGATCTGGAATCCGCCTTATCGGCCGCGGAGAAACTCTCGTTACAGCATGCGGGCGAACTGCCCACCGGCGTGGACGCAATCCCTGTCGACTTGAGCGACCGCCGGCTGTTCTCGTTCTCGGAATTGGACGGCGCGCTGCGCACGGTGGGGGCCCATGCCGAGGGAGAGTTCGAGGTTGGCCGCGCTGACGATCCGCGTTCGCGGGGGGAGAGCCAGTTGCTGGGGACGCTTGTCCACGCCCTGCTGGCCGAGTGGAACCGGCGACCCGATTTGGAGCTTGCCGCGCGCGCAATGCACCTGGTGCAACTTCTCGGCGAGCCCGGCGGGCAAGATGACTTCGATCGCGACGCGGTCGTGGCCCGTGCCGTCAGCCTGGTGCAGACGTTTCTGGCCTCGCCGCGCAGCGCGCAACTCCTGGCGTCGGTCGAGCGCCACGCGGAAGTCGAGTTTCTCTTGGCCTGGCCTCCCGGGGGAACGGGCGACGCGCACACTTACTTCCGGGGCTTTCTCGATCTGCTCTGGCGCGACTCGGCGGGCCGGTGGCACGTGCTGGATTATAAGACGAACCGCGTCACCATGGCGGAAGTGCCACGGGCGGCGAAGACTTACGTCTCCCAGATGTTGCTCTATGCCCTGGCGGTCGAGCAGGCGGTGGGCGAACCACCGGCCAGCCTGACGTTGTCCTTTCTCGAGCCGGGCGTCGAGTTCGACGTTCCGTACTCGGCCGATTCCCGCCGCGAGGCCATCGCGCGCATCGATGCGGCGCTGGCGGCGTATCGGCGGGGCGATACGATGGACCCAGCGTAACGGCGCAGCCGCGCCGCTCAGGTTGGTGGAGAGTTCGGGTGCCATGGAAGTCGATCCAGCCCAACAACGAGACTTTGCCCTCGGCGTCGTGCAGCGCCTGGTCGAAGCGGGTTACATTGCCTATTGGGCTGGCGGCTGCGTGCGCGATCAGTTGCTCGGACGCATCCCCAAGGATTACGACGTGGCCACGAATGCCGCGCCCGATCAGGTGCGGCAGATTTTTGGGCGGCGCCGCACGCATGCCGTGGGGGCCGCCTTCGGCGTGATCACGGTCGCCGGTCCGCCGGGGGCAGGGCATGTCGAGGTCGCCACCTTCCGCCGCGACCTCGCCTACTCCGATGGCCGCCGTCCGGACGCTGTCGAGTACAGCTCTCCCGTCGAGGATGCCAGCCGTCGCGATTTCACGATCAATGGACTGTTCTTCGATCCGCTCGCCGCCCAGATCATCGATTTCGTCGGCGGCCAGGCGGACCTTGAACGCGGCGTCATTCGCGCCATCGGCGATCCCGCCGCGCGCATTGTCGAGGACAAGCTCCGCATGCTGCGAGCAGTCCGGTTTGCCGCGACGTTCGGGTTCGAGTTGGAGCCCGAGACGCGCGCGGCGGTCGCCGCCCCGGCGGCGGAGCTGCCGGTCGTCAGCGCCGAGCGCATCGCGCCCGCAAAGCGCG
>JAEUIK010000594.1 GCA_016793185.1 Planctomycetaceae bacterium
GGAACGCGAGGGGGCGAGCAACACCTGGGGGAGGCCTCGCCGAGGCCCCCTGCAAGCGAGGGAGTGAATCCTGATGTCCGAGCTGAGCGAGGCGGACAAGCTCTACGACGCGGCCGACCAATTGCGGGCTGCCGGCAAGAACGACGAGGCCGTGGCCCAATACCAGGAGGTGCTCAAGCTCGAGCCCGGGTACGCCCTGGCCCACTCGGCCCTGGCCGTGGTGCTGACCGACCTGGGTCGGCACGACGAGGCGGTCCGGCACGCTCTGCGGGTCTGCGAGCTCGAACCGAACGACACGTTCAGCTACACCGCCCTCAGCGTCACCTGCATGCGGGCCGGCAAGATTCCCGAAGCCGAAGACGCCATGGCCCGCGCGCGGATGCTGCAGCAGCACCGCTAATCGCTTGCCTATAGCAACTGCAGGCCCGCGGGCACGATCTCGTAGGGCACGATCTCGTCGCTGACGTAGCTGCCGCGATGCTTGGGCACATACAGCGCGCGGGTCAGCTTCGTGCCGTTGCGAATCTTGCCGAGGTAAATGACCGTGTTGGCGTTCGCCAGCCAGTCTCCCTCGACCAAGGGGCGTTCGATCAGGGGTTCGAGCAGGGTTTCGTGCGACGTGTAGAGCAGCATGCCGGAGATCTGGTTCTGCTCGTAACGATGTTGCTCGACGAGCTCCGCCTGGCGGCGAAAGTTCTGCCGCAGCAGATCACGCGCGACCCAGTCGGACTCCTTGCGCAGGATCTGATGATAGATGTAATCGAACAGCTCGAATTGCAGTGATTCGCTCGGCCGCTCGGCGGGATCGACGCCGTCGATCACGGCCCGTCGGACCTGGCGGCTGAAATGGGCGTAAAAGAACGCGATCGTCGCTTGCAGTTTTTCGACGATCTGCTGCTTGCGATCGCGATACGCGTCGAACTCGAGGTCCCAGGGATTGAGCCGCTGCCCGCGGCTGTCGAAGACGTGCAGGTACTCGCCGGGCTGCCAGGCGGCGTCGAAAAAGCGCGCATCGTCAGCCGGTCGCCCGACATAGTTTTCGAGCCGCCAGTCGAACATCCGCTGGGCGTATTCGGCGTGGAATTGCGCGTCGCCGCGATAGCTGAGGTCGAAGATCACGCCCGGCCGCTGCTCTTGTCCCAGTCCCGCGTGGGCATAGGCCAGGCCGAGTTGAGTCTTGCCGATGCCGGTGGCCCCCACCACAACGGTCAGCGTGCCGGGGAGCAGCCCTCCCCCCAGATGCTCGTCGAGTCGGGGGATCCCAGTCGAGTGGCGGGCCGGAACGGACATGGCAAAGACCCCAGGGTGTCGGAGCAAGCGTGCCGCGGCGAGCGGTCAGTCGAGCGCAACGCTGCGCCGCCGGGCGAGGATCGGCCAGGTGGCGATCACGCTCCCCCCGGCGACGACGAGCGCTTCGTCGTAGAGGGCGACGGTCGGACAAACATGATACGGGATGGCGTACAGACAATCGTCGATCGCAAATTGGTTCGCCAGTCGCGTGCGAATCAATAGATGCTCTTCGCTGTGCACGACCATCTGCGCGTCCGGAATCTGCGGAAAAGCGGCGCGCGGATCGGCATTGTCGGGCGAAACCCCCTTGTAGCCCAGGTCGAGACAGAGTGTCTCGTTCGTCGGCCGGCTGATCACGCGTGTCAGCACCAGCGCCGCGTGCAAGAAATCGAGGTCCGGGAACTTGGTCGTGTAGGCCCAATCCCAAAAGACGCAGGTGCCGGGGCTGAGCGTACGCTCCGGGTGTGCCGCATGGATCGCAAATGTCGGGGAGCCCCCGGCGATCACGTCGACATCGCGATGTCCGCGGGCGCGCAACTCGGCCGCCAGCGCCTCGACCGGGGCAAAGCCCGCTGCGGAAGCGGCCGCCCGTTCGGCCGGATCATGCTGTTTGAGATGCCCGTCGTAGGCGTGCAGCCCCAGGGGGCGCATGACGGGGCTCGCAGCCGCCCGTTCGTAGAGGGCGATCGCCTCGGGCCCCGGTGCGACGCCGGTGCGGTGCATGCCGACATCGAGGTCGAGATAGACGCCGCCAGTGACACTTTCCTGCTGCAGCGCCCACTCGAGGCGTTCCAGCGCGGGAAGGTTATCGATCAGCACGCTGAATTGCGTGGCCGGGTACCGGGCGAGCAGCCGGGCGAACGTCTCCCGCGCGGGACCCGCCAGCCCGAAGGCGACCAGCACGTCGGCAGCCCCGGCCTCGGCCAGCATCTGGGCCTCGGGCAAGGTGGCGCACTTGAACTTCCGGATCCCGGCGTCGATCTGCAGGCGCGCAACCGGCCCCAGTTTGTGCGTTTTCGCATGGGGACGGAGGCGCTCGGCAGAGCCGGCGATCGCGATCATGCGCCGAATGTTCTCGCCGATGCGATCCCGATAGAGCACCAGCGCCGGCGAAGGAATACGCGCAGCGCTTTCGATGGCGAACCAACGGTCGGTAGCCGGCGGGCAAGCTGACATGAACGGATCCATGTGCCAAACCGGCGACCGACACCTGGCATGGCGGCGGACACTCGCGTCCGCGCCCGGTGATTCGCGCGGGGGGCCTGGTTACTCGCGCGGGCGGACGGCGCCGGTCAGGCCGCTGTAATCCGACCGATCATCGGGGTGCCACAGCGGGAGCCCCAACTCGACACGCCGGGCCAGCACGGCCAGCTTGTTTTCCGAACCAGCCGGGGCCTCGGTGGCCCGAAACTCGGCCGACTCAACCGGGACGAAATCCTCGTCGTGCCCACACTCCAGAATTGCCTCAAAGACGTTCCGCATGACGAACCTGCTCTTTCACGACAACCAACCGACGAATCGCAACGAAAACCGCTTTCGTGTGATGCAAGTAATTATTTGCTTGTGAATCTTTTCTCAAAGTCTGACGGTCAAGTAATCCGCACCGAATCGTCCGTGTAAAGCACGCCACACCGCAGAGAATTCAGGCCGACCGACCGGAACGCGATCAAGCCCCGATAGCACCTAAATGGCTACTGGGCTGATTTTGCGGTTCCGCCGGTGCTCGGTGAGGCAGGGGCAGCAATCAGTGCCGAGCGAAGGAAGGATCACCCACCAATCAAATTTAAGTCGATATATTGTTCTCATCGAGGCCCAATTGTCAACCGTCAAGGGCAATTTTTTGGCCGGGGGAAGCGACCGGTTTCGCCCGCCGCTCCAGCGGCCGGGAATCGGCCGAATCGCCGGAGATCTTGGACCAGGGCACGTGCGCGACCGGCGCTCGCCCCCCATTGGTGACAGGAGGACACTTGGTTAGGTTCGTAACGGCGACCAATTGCGGCTCGACAGGCGGCTCCCCCAGAACGGTTCGCCGGCGGTAGCCGCGCCTTCAGACTCCTTTCCCGAGGTGCCGGGATGCCCTGGTTTCAGCGAGAACTCCAACTCCCCCGCGTCGCGCGGGGGCTGCACCTGATTACCGCGCGGATCGAGGAGGCCCTGCCCGAGCTCCGCTCGATCAACCTCGGGCTGTTGCACGTGTTCATCCTGCACACGTCGGCCAGTCTGACGATCAACGAGAACGCCGACCCCGACGTGCCGGCCGACCTGGAAACGGCGTTCGACGAGCTGGCTCCCGAGGATTTTCCCTATCGCCACACCTGCGAAGGGAAGGATGACATGCCAGCACATATCAAGTCGGCTTTATCGGACACGTCGCTGACGATCCCGGTCCGCGGGGGACGGCTGGCGCTCGGGACCTGGCAGGGGATCTTCCTCTGCGAGCACCGCGATCGGGCGACTCCCCGACGCTTGATCCTGACGCTGCACGGGGAGTGACGGCCGGTCCCCTTCGACCGTGACGGCACTCTGGAACCAGCAGTCCCCGTGTCGGCAGTACTACAGCGGACGGCGCGGCAGATTGCGCGGGAACGGGGGCGTCTCGGCTGGGGGGAGCTCCCCTTCGGTGGTTTCCGACCAGCTCAGCCGGTCCTCGTCGCTGGCGTAATAACGGAGCCAGACGTCGGTGTCGCCCCCCGCGTCGGCGCAGTCCCAGTGGAGGTAATGCTCCGACTCTTCGATGCGCTTTTCGTAGGCCGGCAGGATGTCGCGATAGATCAGCGTGTACAACTGCCGATCCGAAAGGTGGTCGGTGAACTCCAGCACGATCCGCTGATCGTAGAGCTTTTGCACCGTTTCCCAGAGCTGGTCGTGCAATTGCTCGTCGTCCAGCGTATCGGGCGCGGGCAGCTGCAACTCGGGCTCGAACCACTTGGCGATCGGCAGCATCGGCGCGCGTTCCCAGGCCAGCATCGACCGCAGGTACTCGTTCTCGACGCGTGTCGGAACCTCTTCGAGATTCAACCCTGTGATAGAATCATCGAGAAAGGGTTCGAGTTCATCGCGCAACTGTGCGTTGACCAGGAGCTGCTCGACCTCGTCGGCGCGACGAAGCGGATCGTGGTGCCCTGGTACTGGCGACTGCGACATGGAAGAATCGTCCACGGAATTGGCCCATCGGCGAGCAGATTCAAGACCGCAATTTCGACTCTAACAACAATCGCCGGGCGTTCAAGTACAAACGCGGCTGGCCCGCGTAAATGCTGGCGTGGCCCAAAACACGATCGTTACGACCATGATTTTCCAGCCCGCTTCCGCGATCGCCGCACTCGCCCAAGAGCTCGCCCACCGCGTCGCGGGCGATGTGTCCTTCGAGCCCTACCAGCGGGCGTTGTACAGCACCGACGCCAGCATGTATCGCATCGAGCCGCTCGGCGTCGTGGTCCCGCGGACCGCGGAAGCTGCGGCAATCGCGGTGACTGTAGCGGCTCGGCATGGTGTGCCGATTATTCCGCGCGGCAGCGGCACCAGCCTCTCCGGCCAGCCGCTCGGCGCGGCGGTGATCCTCGACTGCAGCAAGTACCTGAATCGCATCCACCAGATCGACGTCGAATCCTCTACCGCTTGGGTGGAAGCTGGCGTGGTGCTCGATCAGCTCAACGCCGCGGCCGGCCAGTTCGGCCTGCAGTTCGGCCCCGACGTCGCCACCAGCAATCGCGCCAACCTGGGGGGCATGATCGGCAACAATTCGGCCGGCTCGCGCTCGATTCTCCACGGCAAGACCGTCAATCACGTCATCGAGCTCGACGTGATTCTCGCCGACGGCACGCGGACGACCCTGCGTCCCCTGACCGACGCGCAGGCGGACGAATTGGCGCGGCACGGCGATCCTGTGGGCAAGCTGCACGGCGACGTCGCGCGGATCGTGGCCCGCGAGCGCGAAGAGATCCGCGCTCGCTTCCCGCCGGTGTTGCGGCGCGTGAGCGGTTACAATCTCGATGAGTTCGTGCCCGAGTGCGGCGCCCGCCTCCCCGTGCCTCCCAGCGTGCACCGCGTCCGCGCGCTCGATGCACAACGCTTTCCCGCGGGGACGACCAACCTGGCCCGGCTCGTCGTCGGCGCCGAGGGAACGCTGGCCGTGGTCGTGGGGGCGAAATTGCACCTGGTGCCCGTCCCCCAGCAGCGGGCCCTCCAGGTGCTCGAGTTCTCTTCGCTCGAGGCGGCGATCGACGCCGTCGGCAAGATCCTGCCCTGCGGGCCGTCGGCCATCGAGCTCTTCGACCGGATGATTCTCGATCTGGCGGCACAGAGCCTCGAGTATCGGCACTACCTCGATTTCGTCGTCGGCCAGCCCGAATACCTGTTGTTGGCCGAGTTCAGCGGCGAGACGGCCGCTGCCGTTCGCGCCGGGATGGACGCTGCCAGCGCGCAGCTGGCGCATCACGCGGGACTCACGCACACGCTTGTCGCCTGGGACCGCGAGCAGTGCGAGCAGATCTGGAAATGTCGCAAGGCGGCGCTGCCGTTGTTGATGGGCTTGCCCGGCCACCGCAAACCCATCGCCTTCGTGGAAGATACGGCCGTCAATCCGGCGCGCCTGCCGGAGTTCGTCGCGCGGTTTCGCCAGATCCTGCGCGACGAGGGAACCGACGGAGCCTTCTACGGCCACGCTTCGGTGGGCTGCCTCCACATCCGCCCGCTGATCGATACCAAGGATCGCGACGACCTGGCGCGGATGGAAAGAATCCTCACGCGGGTTTCCGACCTGGTGCTCGAGTTCGAGGGCTCGATGAGCGGCGAGCACGGCGATGGCCTCGCGCGCGGCTACCTCAACGAAAAACTCTTCGGACCTCGGATCTACCAGGCCTTCAAAGAGGTGAAGCACGCGTTCGACCCGGGCAACCTGTTGAACCCGGGCAAGATCGTCGATTCTCCCGCTCCGACCGAGAATCTCCGTTTGCCCCCCGGGTTTCGCACGCTGCCGATCGTCACCACGTTCGATTTCTCGCGGCAAGGAGGACTCGGCGGGGCCGCC
>JAEUIK010000606.1 GCA_016793185.1 Planctomycetaceae bacterium
TGGAGACCCCCGACTTCACGGGCGCGACCTCCTACGACGTGACGATCAACGGCAAGAAGGAGAGCCTCAAGTTTGCCTACTCGCGCATGCCGGTGCTGAGCTATGGCATGGAAGTGGCCGCTCCCGACCAGGAGAATCTGCCGGCGGTCAGCAAGAACCGCATTCTCACCCGGATCAGCAAAGACTACATCAGCATGCAGATTCGCGTCCATCGCGACCTGGCCACCGGCGCGGTCTACCTCTATTACAAGCCGTTCGCCGCGGTCGGATCCTATGCCGGCGGGCTCACCCAAGAGTTCGCGCCGCTGATGGAGGCGTCGGTCCGGGATGTGCGTGGGCTCGGTCTTTTCATCAAGCCGGGCGAGAAGGTCAGCGCCGAAACTCTCCGCACCTTCGTCGCGGTCAACAAGACGATCATCGTCGAAGAGGGGCAGGAGGACGCTCCCAATCCGCCGACCAAGCCCCATTACGAACTCCAGTTGGTCCGCGCGCGGATCGACGGCGATCAGGTCCAACTGCACACCTTCGTGACCAACGAGTACGGCAAGCGGTTTCACTATCTCAAGCCGTATCAGGCTCCCGCCAATCGCGACGTCACGGACTTGAAGAGCGTCATGTACTTCACCGAGTACAGCGCGGCCAAGCAGTCTCCCTCGGCCAAGGCGCTGCGGCGGACCATCTTCAACAGCCAGGCCAGCTTCACGCTCGACCAGCTTGACCAATACGCCGCCTCGGCAGGCTGGGAGGGGGATGCGCTCGACAACCTGACTGCCACGCTGGATGCCGTGATCGACGGCAAGATCAAGCCGTAGCCGGAAAAGTCCAACAGGCGCGCCTGGCCGGGACGGAGCTCTGGGGCTCCGCGCCGGCCTCGGCAGCACCGGCACGCGGCGCTGGCACTGGAACCGGGGCCCGATTCGTGGCATCATGGCCCTTCCCCCGATGAGCGCAACCCCTGGCGAACCAACGATGCAGGACGCGGTAGCAATTGTGATGGCCGCCGGCAAAGGAACTCGGATGAAGTCCGAGCTGCCGAAGGTCCTCTTTCCCCTCTGCGACCGGCCGATGATCGAGTACGTCCTCGACGCGCTCGAGGCGGCCGGTATTCGGCGGATCCTCGTCGTCGTGGGCTACCGGGCCGACCTCGTCCGCGAGACGCTCGCGGGTCGCCGAAACCTCGAATTCGTCGAGCAACGCGAGCAGCACGGCACCGGGCACGCCGTGATGATGTGTCGCGAAGCGCTGGCCGGCCAGCAAGGCCCGGTGCTGATCGTCACGGGCGACTCGCCGATGATCCAGACGCGGTCCGTCGAGCGGTTGCTGTCGCGCTTTGCCGAGCAACAGCCTGCGTGCCTGCTGGGAACCGCCCACAAGGAGAATCCGCACGGCCTGGGACGGATCGTCCGCGACGGGGCGGGGAGCTTTCTCGGCATCGTTGAAGAGAAGGATGCCACGCCCGAGCAGCGGCAGATCACCGAAGTGAACATGAGTACGTACGTCTTTGCGGGCCCCGATTTGATCTACGCCCTCGATCGGCTGACGAACGACAACGCCCAAAAAGAGTACTACATCACCGACTGTCCCAAGATTCTGCGGGCCGCGGGCCGGCCGATCCTGGCTGTGGCCGAACTCGAACCGGTGGAGTCGTTGAGCGTCAATAGCCTGGACGAACTGGCGATCGTCGAGCGGGTCATGCGCGGGGAATTGAAGGCCGACGGAGCGCCGTCTCACTAAACGGTCCGCAGCGATGAATGACCTCAAAATCTTCAGCGGCCGGGCCAACCCCGATCTGACCGCGCGGATCTGCGGGTACCTCGGCTTGGCGCTCGGGGACATCGCGATCGGCAACTTCCCCGACGGCGAGATCTCGTGCAAGATCGACGAGGACGTCCGCGGCCGCGACGTCTACCTCGTGCAGCCCACCTGCCCGCCGGTCAACGAAAACCTGATGGAACTCTTGATCATGATCGAGAGTTGCAAGCGGGCCAGTGCCGAGCGGGTGACGGCCGTCCTCCCCTACTACGGCTACGCGCGGCAGGATCGCAAGGATGCGGGGCGCGTGCCGATCACGGCCAAGCTCGTCGCTAACCTGATCACCCGCGCCGGCGCCGATCGCGTGCTGACGATGGATCTCCATGCCGCGCAGATTCAGGGGTTCTTCGATGTGCCCGTCGATCACCTCTACGCGGCCCCTGTCCTGAACGAGTACTTCTTGCGGATGGGCTTCGAACCGGATGACCTGATCGTCGTCAGCCCGGACGAGGGGAGCATCAAGCGGGCCTCCGGGCACGCCAAGCGTCTGCAATGCCGGATTGCGATCGTCGACAAGAGGCGGACCAGCGCCACCGACACCCGCCAGGAAAACATCATCGGCGCGAGCGTCGAGAACAAAATCTGCCTGATGTTCGACGACATGATCAGCACGGCAGGTTCCATTTGTGGGGCGGCCCGGGCCGTGTCCGCGGCCGGGGCCCGCGAGATCCACATTGCCGCCACGCACGGGGTGCTGGCGGGCTCGGCCATCCAGCGACTCGACGAGGCCCCGATCCGGTCCGTGGCCCTGACCGACACGATCCCGCTGGGAGCGCCCCGGACGCTGGCCAAGATCAAGGTCCTCTCCGTCGCACCCTTGCTGGGGGAGGCCATCAAGCGCATCCATCGCAACGAGTCGGTGAGTCGCCTGTTTGACTGACTGGGTTGATTGGAGGGAGTGGGGCGCCGGCAAACGTCCCCCAACTCGCCCCCCGCTACGACCCGGTAGCAGGCCCCGCCGGATTCCTTATTGTCCGTCCCCTGCAGGGCTTGCAATTCATCGGCATTCATAGAGAATGGCGAGATTCGCGCCAGCGGCCACGTCCGTTGGGCGCTGGGGTTTCGTTGGCCCGCTCGCGAGGTAACTCTCGATCGCCGGCCACGTTAACGCCGGGCGGTGAACGGGTCGGCGCTCAACGTCGCATGCGTTGTGCCGCCGTGGCGTCCCGCAGAGATTCTTGCCAGATCAGTCGCGTAGCCAGCCGCCGGACGGTCGGATGCGCTTGGGAGTTTGACCCAGTCACGCTGTGGCTGCTTGAGACACGCTGAGGTGGACGATGGCGGAAGTTTTGAATGTGGAAGTCCGAAACACTCGCGGCACGCGCCACGCCCAGCGGCTGCGCCAAGAGGGGGGCGTTCCCGGTGTGCTCTACGGGCATGGCACCGATCCGGTGAGCCTCAAGCTCTCGGGCGAGCAGGTCGCCTTGATGGTGCGTCATGGGAGCCGACTGGTCGAGCTCAATGGCGCCGTCAGCGAGAAGGCGTTCGTCAGCGAGCTGCAATGGGACACGTTCGGGCTCGAAGTGCTCCACATCGACCTGGTGCGCGTGTCAGAGGATGAGACGATTACGCTCGAAGTCACGATCGAGCTGCGCGGCGAAGCTCCGGGCGTTCGCGAAGGGGGCGTCATCGATCATGTCGTCCACCAAGTCGAGATCGAGTGCCCCGTGGGAGTGATTCCCGAGAAGCTCTCGCTGAGCATCAAGGATTTGCACCTCGATGGCTCCATCACCGCCGACAAGTTGCCGCTGCCGCCGGGCGCCTCGTTGCTGGTCGAGCCCGAGCTGGTCATCGTCACCTGCCACACCGTGGCCGAGGAGGAAGAAGTGACGGCGGGCGAGGCGGCCGAGCCTGAGGTCATCGGCCGCAAGGCGGCTGAAGAGGGGGAGAGTGAAGAGTAAGCATTGGGCGCCGCGCCGGGCCGGAGTTCGCCAGCCGTGAAGCTTGTGGTGGGACTGGGGAATCCGGGCAAGAAGTACGCCGGCACCAAGCACAACGTGGGGTTCGATGTGCTGGATCGCCTGGCCGGGCGGTCGGGCGCAGGGAGCCGGAAGAGCGGTTTTCAGGGCGAAATCCTGGATGTGCCGCTGCGGAGCGAGCGCGGATTGCTGCTCTGGCCGCAGACGTACATGAACAAGAGCGGTACGAGCGTCGGCCAGGCAGTGCAGTTTTACAAGTTGGATTTGGCGGACGTGTTGATCGTCTGCGACGACTTCAACTTGCCGTTGGGCAAGCTCCGGCTGCGGACTGGAGGCTCGGCGGGCGGACAAAAAGGGTTGGCCGATATCATCCGGCAATTGGGGACCGATCAGGTCCCGCGCTTGCGGGTGGGAATCGGAGCGCCGCCAGGCAGCGGCGACGCCGCCGACTTTGTCCTCGGGAAATTCAACAAGCAACAACAGCAGGAAATCGACGTCGCCGTGGCCGAAGCAGCCGACGCCGTGGTGGCCTGGGCCGCCGACGGCATCGCCACCGCGATGAACCAATACAATCGCTCGACGAGCGACTGAATGACCAATGCCGATTGGCCCGCGAGGGTCCAATCCGATTCATTCAAAAACTGGGATCGAACGAAACGGGAGAATTCGCTTGGCAGTCAACAACTACGAATGCATGCTGATCCTGGACTCGAATCGCTACGTCCGTGATCAAGCGGGAGTCTCGGGCCAGATCGCCAAGTTCGTCGAGAAGTGCGGCGGCGAGATGCTCGTGAGCCGACTTTGGGAGGAGCGGCGCCTGGCCTATCCCATCGCGGGCAACCGCAAGGGAACGTACTGGCTGAGCTACTTCAAGGTCGAGAGCACGCAGATCCCCGCGATCGAGCGCGAGTGCCAGCTCAGCGAGTCCATCCTGCGAACGCTGATCATCAAGATCGACCCGCGGATCACCGAGACGCTGGTCAAGCACGCACTGGGTGAAGTCGCGCGCCCCCGTCCGGCTGCGGTCGCGACTCCCGCTCCCCCCCGCGAGGCGGTGGGCGTTGTCGCCGAAGAGGAAGAAGGGGTCGACGCCCTGGCCGACGAGTAGTCGCCCGGCACGACCGAACCTCGGATTGGCGCTGCGGCGGGCGTATTGCGTCGCCGGAAGCGTCAGACGGGGGCTGGCTCGGCCCGTCGGACGTACTCCGATTTGATCCCACGGTTGAATTACGATACATTTGTGCATGGTGTTTGGGCGGTTGTCCCCGTTGTTCGATTCCCGCCGCATTGTTCCCTCCTTGAGGTGATCCCATGGCCAGCTACAACCGGGTGATCTTGATGGGGAACCTCACGCGCGATCCGGAACTGCGCTACATTCCGAGCGGCGCGGCCGTGACCGAGCTGGGACTGGCCGTCAATGATCGCCGCAAGAGCGCCTCGGGCGAGTGGATCGAAGAGACCACGTTCGTCGACGTGACGCTCTGGTCGCGGACCGCCGAGATCGCCAGCGAATA
>JAEUIK010000685.1 GCA_016793185.1 Planctomycetaceae bacterium
TCACGTTGTCGTGCGAGTTGAAGTACTCGACCAACGGTTGCACGGCGGAGCCGAACGTGGTCTCGTCTCCCGCGCCGCCGGCGTAACTGTGAAACTGGATGTGCGTCAAATGACCGCGGCGCCCCTCCAGGGCCCGCATCGTTTCCAGCGTCGTCCGCCAGTTACCCGGCATTCCCAGACGATTGGCATGGATATGCACCGGGTGGGGCAAGCCCAACTCGGCCGCGGCTTGCGAGATGCCCGCGACAATCTGTCGCGCCGTGACCCCAAATCCCTCGATCGGATCATCGAGGCCATGACTGATTGCGTCGTGATGCTGTTTCCATTGCTCGACGCCACCCGGATTCACCAGCTTGGGGGCAAACCCGCGGGTAGCGCGCAACAGCCAGGCCAGCGCCTGTCGCAATTGCTCGGGGTCGCGCTGCGCCAAGACGTCCAGCAGGTAGTGGTGGTTGCCGGCCAGGACGAAGAATCCCTTGTCGAGGCAGGGGGTATCCTCGAACTCTTCGTGGACATGGCGCGCGGCAATCGGCGGAATCGCGGCATCAAAAGCCGTCGTGTAACCGAGTCCTGCGTACTTGTAGGCGGTAGCAAAGGTGCTGGGCATACCGCCGCCAGTGCCGCTGGGCCAGCCGCCGCCGCGCGCCAACGGCTCGGCGTCGCGGCGATCTTCGGGACGCATCTTGCGCGCCATGTTGACCTTGGGGCCGGCGATGTGGCAGTGCATGTCGATGCCCCCCGGCATCACGACCAGCCCTGTCGCGTCCAACGTGCGTTCGGCACGCACCGCCGGATCGGCAGGTGCGGCCACGATCTGATCCCCGGCGATCCACAGATCGCGCACCTCGCCATCGATTCCGTTGATGGGGTCGTAGAGGGCGCCCCCCCGAATACAGAAGTGCGGCGCGGTCATGCCCCACCTCGCACTGCGATCGGGTCGCTGGAGTTGCCGTCGCCGACACCCAGCCGTGCCTGGATCCTGGCGACCAGGTTTTCGAGCCATTCGACCTCGCTCGGCCGAGCGGCGGGGAGCGCCGGCCGGAGCGTGAGGGGAATCTCGTCCATCCGGTAGACCGTGCCGCCGCTCTGCAGCCCGGAGTAGGCCGTTGCCAGTCCCACCGTGGCCTGCTGCCGCGCGGCAGTTGCTCGGGCGTCGATAACCACGGTGGGAATCGCCGCCAGGTGCGCGAGCGCCGCGGGGCCGAAGAACGGGGCGGGATCGCTCGAAATGATCAGCGCGGCGTCAACTTCGCGCCGAGCCAGCAAATCGGCCGCCGTGTATTCGCCCGGGCTATACCGCGGAAAGCCCCGCGCAAAGTTCACGCCGAACGGATAGCCGGTGCGCCAGGTGAGCACGTTGTCGCCGCCAGTCACATTGCCGGGGCCGCGCATCGCCTTGCACGCAAAGCGGGTATGCCGGTTCATCTCGCTCACGAGCGCGAGCAGGGCTTCGCAATTGAGGTGCTTGCCGCGCGTTTGCGTGACCCCCGTGCCGTAGAGGATGACGCCGTAGCGTGCCGACCGCATCCGCGCGAAGACCTCGCGCCACTCGGCCAGTTCGATGCCGGTCGCCACGACGACGGCCTCCGCATCGGGCTCGATCCCGGCGGCCAGCGCACGCAAGGTCGCCAGCGCCTCGAAGTCGCTCGCCGGTTTGATCAGCAGCGCGTGGTCGGCGAGTCCCGCGGTCGGAGTCGGCCGCACGTCGACGACAACACAGTAGCGATCCGCGCGGCCGCGCGGCACGAAACGCCCCGCCGGCATCAGGCTGTAGCGTGTGTAGTGGCGCGGGTCCGTTTCCAGGGGATTGACGCCCCACAGCATCACCAGATCGGCACGATCGCGGATTTCGCCGAGCGTGCAGGTCGACTCGCCCACCGCCTGCAGCGCCATCACGGTCGGTCCATGAAAGGTGCTGGTCGTGGTGTCGAGATTGGCCCGCAACAGATCCGCCAGCTCCACCGCAACCCGCTGCGCCTCGCAGCTTGTCTCGCTCAGGCCATAAACCAGCGGGTTACGAGCGCGCAGCAAGATCTCAACCGCCCGATCGAGGGCCGCATCGACTCCGGCGGGCCGACCTTCGATCCACGCTGCGGCTGCGGACGATCGGGTCGAATCTGTTTCGACGAGTGTCTCGGTGAACCAGGCCCGGCCGATTTCGCACGCGTGCTCCGCCTGCTGAATGTTCGCTTCGCCCGGGGCGACCGACAGCCGAATATCATCGCAAATGCATCCGCAGGCGGTGCAGACGGCGTCGTCGATCACGCGGAGCGGCGCGGCCGCCGATCCGGCGGGCCTGGGTGCCGTTGGTGCCGGAGCCGTCTTCGCGGCAGTCGGCGATCGGAGGTCGGCTGACGCCGGTTCGAGCGTAATCGCCAATCCTTTGGAGGTCGGCGTGCCCGAGCTCGCCGTGTCGTGCGCCAGCAGCTCGGCGGAACGGGGGCTGCTCGCCATCAGGGCCAATCCCGGAGGCAGCGTCCCTGCGGGAGCTGCGAGCACGCGGGCAGGCACGGAGCGCGGGGACGATGCCTCGGACCTTCCAGGCTCGAGCGTGCGCACGATCACCGCGTCGCCGACCTGATGACCGAGCGTGGACAGCACCTCGGCCGACAGCCAGATCGCCTGCGCGATCGCGGCGGGGGGGAGCCCCTCCGCCACCGAGCCGGGCGTTTGCGGGTTGACGCGAGCGATCACCAATTGCAGAACGGACGCCATAAATCAACCGGAGGTGCGCGACTCGAGACTCGGGCGGTCCAGGGGCGTGATTCGCTAGGGGACGCCGCAGGTGGGCCTGTCGATTCTCGCAGCAACACTGCGCCACGAACAGGGGAAACTCCCCCGCTCCAGGGGGTCACACACAACGGGGTCTCCAGAGCCGGCCGCCGCGCGAACAACCATGGACGAGCCGGCGAATTCCCGCTTAGGATTGTGCGACGCCAGCCCGCAAGTCGGGCCGAGCCGCGGACGCCCCACCAACAAGGTCAAGTACCGTTGCAGATTGGCACCACTCAGATCGAGGACACCTTCGCCGAGGCGTTTCGCATGCGCTACGTGCGTGTCATCGTCACGGCGCATGACGACTATTGGGCCGAAACCGCGGCGCGCAGCTTCACGGGGTTCGCCTCCTCGGTCATCGCCTGCGACGTCGAGGCGGGGATCGAGCGACGATTGAGCCCCGCCGAAACGCCCGATGGACGGCCGGGGGTCGCGTGCCTGGTTTTTGGCTTCTCGATCGAGGGGCTGGCTGCGGCCGTACCGACACGCGCAGGGCAATGCCTGATGACGTGCGCCACAACGGCAGTCTTCGACGGCCTGGGGGCGACCGCGGAACGAATCCCGCTCGGCAAGCATCTGCGCTTTTTCGGCGATGGCTTCCAGCAGAGCAAAGTGATCGGCGCCGAGCGTTACTGGCGCATTCCTGTCATGGATGGCGAGTTCCTCGTGGCCGAATCGCTGGGCGTGGAGAAAGGCATCGGCGGCGGCAATCTCCTGCTCGAGGGGAAAACCGCCGGCGGCACTCTGGCCGCGGCCCGCCGCGCGATCGACGCCGTGGAGGATCTGCCGGGCATCATCGCCCCGTTTCCGGGTGGAGTCGTCCGCAGTGGCAGCAAAGTCGGCTCGCGTTACGCACAACTCAAAGCGTCGACCAACGAACATTTCTGCCCCACGCTTCGCGGACGCGTCACGTCACACCTGGCGCCCGGCGCGAACTGCGCTTACGAGCTGGTATTCGACGGTGCCGACGAGGGGGCGATCGAGGGGGCCATGTGTGCGGCAGCCCTGGCAGCCGCCGACGAGGGGGTGCTGCGAATCGGGGCCCTGAACTTTGGCGGCCGCCTGGGAAAGTTCCATTTCCACCTCCATAAGCTGCTGGCCGCCGACGTGTGAATGGCAACGCGCGGGTGCCCTTCGACACCTGTGGTAAACCACAAATCTCGGTCCCGAATTGCCACCAATGGGACGGTCCGAAGAGCGTTGTCTAACGATTTTTCGGTAAATTTCGTGCAAATTCCTTGTAACGATTGGGCATCCCGCGTAAACCTGGATGTTGCAGTTAGTTAGTTGAATTAGTTCTTAAAGTCTTCCCCTCCCTGGCGGGATTGCGCCAGAGGCGCGGAAGGCAAGTCGTGCCCATCGTATTTCTTTTCTAAGGAGTCGCTAATGCCGGCCCGGAACGACGCAATCCTGCACGCTCGACGCGTGCTTGGGCTGCCATCGCTTGTCACCATTGTCGCTGTCGCCCTCGGGGTGACCTTTTTCTCATCGACCGCGAATGCTACGCCGGTCGCCTTCACGCTCACTTCGACCGCAAGCACGCTCGATCTGACCGCCAAGGGCTCGATTACCGCCGCCTCGTTGAGCATCAACGAGCAAGGGGGTAGCAAGGCCAACCGGTATTCGAGTCCGGTCGCGGGGTCGTTTCTCACGAATCTCTATCCCACTGGGATTGATTTCCCCTCGGGCAACGGCGATGCCCTTGCTCAGAACCAGACGGGGGGCATTTTCAACACGCCGATCAACTTCCGTCCGGGCGTCGGCGGTACTGGTAGTGCTGCCCCCGGAAACTATGGAATCGCCATCAGCTATTTTCTCGACACGCCGATCGTCCTTCCAGAAGTCCCGCTGGGATCGTTTGGAACGGTGAGCCCTGGTTCGATCACCGGCGCGCAGGTCGACGTTGCCTTACGCAACATGCAACTCGACTTCCAGGCGACACCGACCTTCCACCCCAAGCTGGTCGGGGCGGGTCCGGTTGCGTTCGATGCATCCGATGTCTCGGTTGGCTTCTTCGACGGGCAGGCGGATATGTCAGTGGGAGCAATCTTGAACATCTCGTCGCTGACCGGCGGCAATGCCTTGGTTGCAGCAGTCGTTCGCCCGCTGGTGATCAGCGTCCTGCAGCCCCTCATCGACAGCTACATCCCGCCTGAGAGCGGTATCGTTCTGTCGCTGTACGCCGGTACCGGCGCGCAGGAAATCGTCATCGCGACGGGCTTTTCACAGGCCTTGCCGACGCTGGGTGCGCTTCCCAACACGCCGTCATCGTCGGGCACTTTGGAGCATATCGGCAGCAACTACCGATTGACCCTCCCGGTGAATATCGATATGGCTGCCTTGCTTCCCGACAATCCCCTGATCCCAACCGGTGACTTGACCCTGAACCTGCAGGGGAAGATGGTCGCCACGGCCCCGTTCGTCGAAGCTGTCCCCGAGCCGTCGACGTTCGCGTTGGCCGGCATCGGTTTTCTGGGACTGGCGGGCTATGCGGCTCGTCGGCGCCGCCAGCTGAAGTAAAGCGAGCGAGGAATCGTCCGCGCAATAAACCGATTGTCTCACACAGGGCTGTTCCGAATGGAACAGCCCTGTGTTTTTTTGCGGCTGTGGAACCGCCAGCAACGGGGGCCAGGCCATTACGCCTTCGGCCGCACGTACACCGGGTTCGAGAGGATCCAGGGGCGGAGCTCGCCCGCCACGTTCAGCCAGTACTCGACGCGGTAAATGCCGGGCTCGGTGACGTCGTAGTCGAGCGTCCGGCTGCGATCCTCGCGGACGACCTTGCCGTCGCGAATCAGTTTGACGATGCCCGGCAGCGGCGCCGCGGCCTCGAGCTTGAGGCCGGCCGGGTCGACGATCTGGCTCCCCATCGGAAACCGCTCGTCTCCGCGCTTGGCCTGGAAGACGAAACCCGTCGGATCGCACAGCCAATCGAAGGCGACGTAGGCCCGCCCGGCTTTGAGGGCGTGGATGATCTCGACTTGATTCAGCTCGGGCAGCAGCAGATGCGTGCTGACGTGGCGGAAGCTCCGTTCGTAGGGGTCGAGGTCCAGTTCGAGCACGATGTCGCCCGGCTTCTTGTTGGCGACGAGCCCCTTGAGGAGCGAGACCTTGGATGGGTCGAGCTCGGCCACTTTCTTGCCCAAGCGGTCCTCGATCAGGACTTTGCCATCTTCCTGGAGGACGGCTCGAATTCCCTGGTTATGGTGCGAATCGTCGCCCGCGATGCCCGTATGCGGGGCGATCTGACACAGCTCGTCATAGCGTTTGAGATAGTCGGCCGGGTAATCGAGGATCGCGCCAAACATCTCCTGCGGATACTTCTGCAAGGCAGGCAGCATCCCCAGCAAGCCGAACGGCGAACGGAGCGACGCGAGGAACTTGGTCTCGCTCATCACGTCGGCGTGCGTGTTGTAGATCTCGCTGCCGGTCAGACCGGCGATCTGCCAATCCATCCGTTCCTCGAGATGGCAGAGAAAGATCATCCCATCGTCGCGCTTGACGAGATCGGCAAACTGCTGCGGGCCCTCGGTCTTCTCCTGCTGAATGCTTTGGGTGGGATAGGCCAGAAAGCCTCCGGTCTCGGCGCCGGGAATCAACACGACGCCGTCGCGAACGCCGCGATGGCCGTCGCGAAAGTAGTCGTAATGATCGGCGGGATGTTCGGTAAACAGGATCGCGCTTACGCCGGCCGCTTTGGCGCCCGCCACG
>JAEUIK010000690.1 GCA_016793185.1 Planctomycetaceae bacterium
GACCGGGGAACGCTGGCTGCGCGCCAGTGGCGGCGCACGCGCGGCGGTTGGGAGAAGACCAGCGACTGGCAACCCCCCGAGTTCGCGCGACGTCCCCCCTTTCACCCGGGGATGCTGGCGGCTTTCGAGGTCTGGACAGCGGTCGCCGCCCTGGTCTGCTTGCGCACTCCCCGCGAGTCGGACACCGCAGGCCAGCCTGAGTAGCTCACTTCTTGTGCTGCTTGTTCTGCGGCGCCAGCACGTCGAGCAGGGGCAGATCGCAGTCCGGCGGCCAGAAAAATCGGCGCCGAGATGGCGAGCCGTTAAGGACTTATGCCGCATGTCGCGGAATCTTTGTACGCCGCCGCCGGGACGTCGCCACTAACTAGAGTGCTGCGGCACAATACGGCCCGCGGAACTTTGTCCGCAGGCTGCCGCCTGAGCGCCGCTCGCTAGCTAGCTGGGAGTCCTCGATGCGTCTCACCTTGCGAACCATGCTGGCCTATCTCGACGACATCCTCGAGCCGGGCGACGCCCAGGATCTGGGGCGCAAGATCGAAGAGAGCGAATTCGCGTCGAGCCTCGTCGGGCGGATTCGCGACGTCTCGCGGCGCTTGCGGCTGGGAGCCCCGAAGCTCACGGGGCGCGGCATGGGGCTCGATCCCAACACGGTCGCCGAGTATCTCGACAATACGCTGGCGGTCGCCCGCGTGCCCGACTTCGAAAAGATCTGCCTCGAATCCGACATGCACCTCGCCGAGGTCGCGTGCTCGCACCAGATCCTGGCGCTGGTGCTGGGGGGGCCGGCCGAAGTCAATCCGGCCACGCGCCAGCGGATGTACAAGCTCGTCGCGCGCCCCGAAGAGGCGACGTTCAGCGTGGCGCCCGCCGCGCCGGCCCGCCCCGAGCCCCTGTACACACCGCCGCGGCGGAAGCGCACGGTTCCCGATTACTTGCGCGATGACCGTCCGCGCTTCGCCGGCTGGCTCAAGGGCGTCGCGGCGGTACTCGTGTTGGCCGGGTTGGGAGTGGCCGTCCTCCTCGCCGTGGGGCCCTTCGGGCGTCCCGCTCAAGTGGCGCAGGCGCCAGGGGCAGCCGCGCCCGATGCCCCGCTGACCGTGGTCCCCGCCGTCCCAGCGCCTCCCGCGGAGAGCTCGCCTGAGCCCGGACCCGCGGACGAATCCCCAGACGAAGCCGGCGCCGGCGAGCCTCTCGGCAACGAACCCGCCGCGGAAGCCAGCCCGGCCGCGGGCGAAGCCGAAGTCGACGCCGCGCCCGCCCAGTCCGAAGCGGCGCTTCCGGCCGACGAGTCGCTTACCTCGGACATTCCACCGGCGACGGCCGATGACAGCGAACCCCCAGCCGAAGAAGCGCCGGCCGCCGAATCTGCCGCCGATGCCGCGCCGCCAGAGGTGGGGCAGTACACGTCAACGGGCTCGGTGCTGCTCGGCTGGCAGGAGGAGCGGCCGGGCTGGATGCGGCTGGCCAGCCAGTCTCCGCTCCGAGCCGGTGAGCCCCTGTTGTCGCTTCCCCTCTTCCGCTCGACGATCGAGTTGAACGGCGGCGTGACCATCGAAGTTGTGGGTGAAACGCAGGTTCGCCTCTTGGCGCCGGCCGCGGCCGACGTGCCGGGCGTCGAGATCGGCTACGGACAATTAGTGCTGGTCAGCTCCGGCCGCCCGGGCGCGCAGCTCTCGATCGTGGTGGGCGAGTTGCGCGGGACGCTGACACTGGCCGACGCCGCCGCGGTGGTGGGCGTCGAGGTCCGGCCGGTGCGCGCCGAGGGAACCGATCCCGAGACCGAACCGCCGGCGCCAAACCTGGATCTCTACGTGGCCAGCGGCCAGGTGGTATGGATGGACGCCAGCCGGGCCGCCCCCGAGACGCTGACCGGTCCGCAGCACTGGAGTTTTCCGGCGCCGGTGACCGACGAGACGGCCGCGCAGATTCCCGGCTGGGTTCTCGAAACCGAGGGGATCGCGGCCATCGACCGCAAGGCGGCCGAGTTCGTGGCCGAGAACTTCGCGCTCGATCGTCCCGCCCAGCTCGAACTGAAACAACTGGCCGAGCATCGCCGCTCGGAAGTACGGTCGCTGGCCGTGAACTGCCTGGCCGCGATCGGCAATTACGACGCCCTGGTCAAGTCGCTCAACGACGATACGAGTCGCTCCAGCTGGAAGCAGCAGGTCGACGAGCTGCGCCGCGCGTTGGCGCACGGACCCGAGGCGGCGGCGCGGGTGCGGGCCTCGATCGAGCGGCAGCGGGGACCGCGCGGAGCCCAACTCTACCGCATGCTCTGGGGATACAACGACCAGCAGCTCCGGTCGGGCAGCGCCGCCGAGTTGGTCGAGTGCCTGAACGACGACAAGAACCTCGACGTGCGGGTCGTGGCGTTCTGCACTTTGGAGCGCATCGCGGGCAAGGGGCTGGCCTATCGACCGGCCGACAACCCCAAGCAGCGGCAGCCGCACTTGCAAAAGTGGCGGCAATGGGCCGAGGCTTACCAGGGGGCGCCGGGAGCCGGGGCGCGACCGATGCTCCCGTGAGCGGCGGACCGACCTGCCGCGGGAGATGCGCCGTCGCGGGGACCCATCCTCCGCGCTTTTGCCCCCTGACTTCGCGACCCGGACAAGGTAGACTTCCTACAGGCCGCGCCGGGCTTGCGCAAGCTGCCGGAAGCGGTTCCCGTCCTTGCATTGTCACTCTCTGGGGGTGTCGTTAGAATGCGGGACTTACGTCGGGGATCGCGGCGCCCGCCCGGTCGCCGCAGGTCCACGGCAGGAGTGCGTCAGTGCAGACCAAAATCTCGGTCCGTCATGGACAGTTGAGTGACGCGACACGATCCAAGATCGCGGCCAAGCTCGAAAAGCTGCATCGCGTCTTCGAACGCTTGACGGCGATTGAAGTGACCGTCGATCTCGAACGCAAAGACTCAGCCAGCGTGGAATTGCTGGTTTCGGCCGAACATAAGCATGATTTTGTCGCCACCGAGACCGCGGCCGACGTGATGACCGCCGTCGACGGTGTGTTGCCCAAGCTCGAACAACAGTTGCGCAAGTACAAGGAGAAGGTCCAAGACCATCACCGCTCGCCCGTGCCCCGCCAGGGTGGCATTTCTTCCGATCTGGAAGCCGGCGGTCAGTGATCGCCGGTATGGGTAGTTGATCGCCAGGCGCCGCGGATCGAGACGGGCGAATTCGGCCCCGTGCCCTCGCTCGCCGTCTCCCTGCCCGGAAAGGTCGAGCCCTGCCGTCGACCCCCGCCGGGCCCCCGTGGTTCGGCCGTCGGTCAGCCGCTTCGCTCGACGTGGCGTGGCTGCGGCCTGCACGGGAGCGGCCGGAGGGTTCTTCCGGCGAACGCTTCCCCCGCCCGGAACGGACGCGCCCCCCGCTCAACATTCCGTGAACAAGTTCTCATGGGCTGCCGCCCCCCAGGGCAGCCGACCAAGCCCGCCCGGAGCCAGTTCCGGCCAGGGCCTTTGCCGGAGCGAACTCCGGAAGGGAAAGGAATAGGTGCATGAAGTTCGGCGACTTCGTGATCCGCGAGGCGGTCTCGGCCTCGGTTGCCGCTGAAGACAAAGAGGGCGTGATCCGCGAGTTGGCGCAGATGCTGCAAAAGGCGGGCGTCCTGATCCCCTCCGAATACGAGAGCGTCGTCAAAGCGATTCTCAAACGCGAAGAGTTGGGGAGTACCGGCATCGGACGCGGCGTGGCCGTCCCCCACACCAAGCACCCCGGAGTCGAGCGGCTCGTCGCCACCGTGGGCGTCAGCCGGAGCGGCGTCGACTTCAACAGCCTCGACGGCGAAAAAGTCCAGCTGCTCTTCCTGCTGATCTCTCCACCCGATCGGCCGGGCGACCACTTGCGGGCGTTGGAGAACATTTCGCGCCAGCTCCGCGACGAGACCTTCTGCAAGTTTCTCAAACAGGCGAAGTCGCCCGAAGAGATCTTGCAGTTGCTCGACGAAGCCGACGGCAATCAGTATTGAGCCCCGCGAGCGCAAGGGCGGCACGATGACTGATTGGCGGCACGCGGCAAGTCTTGCGGGCGCGAGAGCAGCGGGCACGAGGCTCGGGGCGCCGGCAACCGGAAGTCGAACCCTGGGTCGGCCCGGAAAGTCGGCTCCTCTTTCCGCTCCGTCTCGGCTCCCCCGCCTCGGCGGCTTGCTCCCGGGGGGCGCCGCAACGCCACCCAGACCAACACGACTGGAACCAGTAAACCCCCTGACATTCGGCCTTGCATGACCGGACAAAAACTTTCGCGGACGGTGGTCGTGACCAGCCCCCAGGGGTTGCACGTGCGCTCCGCGGACCTGTTCGTCAAAATGGCGAGCCGCTACCAGACTGAGATCGAGGTGGTCAAAGACAATCTCCGGGTGAACGGGAAGAGCATTCTCGACATCCTGATGTTGGCGGCGACCGAAGGAACCACGCTGGTGCTCGAAGCCGGCGGCGCGGACGCCGCCGAGGCGCTCGAGGCGCTGGCCGAGTTGATCGAGCAGAATTTCGGCGAGCAGAACTCGTCGAGTTGACAAACTGTGAGTGTAGCCAGTGGTCGTGTCGCGGCCCCCTTCCCACCCGGAAGCGGCCCACGCGATCCCGGCATGTGATTCGTCTGCCGCGGGCGGCCGCCACCGGTCGCCCCGGCGCGAAGCGCGTCGTCGTCCCAAGGAGACGAGCCCTGACCCGCATCCCGCGGCAGGACGCGACTCCTTGCGACGCCAGGCGAAGAATCGCCCGCGCTGATCGCGAAGGGATCACATGCAGCGAATTCAAGGTATAGCCGTCTCGCCGGGGGTTGCCATCGGCGAGGCTCTGGTGATGGACAACGAGGGATTCCGCATCCCCCGGCGGTTCGTCGCGCGCGACGCGGTCGACGAAGAGCTCGATCGCCTGGAGCGGGCCCTGCGCGCCTCGACCGACGAGATCGCGCGCAATCGCGACGCGGTCAACCGTGAACTCGGCCCGCAGTACGGGGCGATTTTCGAAGCCCACCTGCAGATGCTCAACGATCCGCGCCTGCGGGGCGAGATCGAAGAATTCATCCGCGGCCGCAATTACTCGCCCGAGTACGCCGTCAGCCGGACCTTGCGCCGCTACACCAAGGTCTTTCAGTCGCTCGAGAACGCCCAGTTCGCCGAGCGCGCCCACGACATCGTCGACATCGAGAAGCGTCTGCTCCGCAACCTGCTGGGCCGGCGCCGCGAAGAGATCTCGCGGTTGACCTCCCCCGTCCTCGTGCTCGCGCACAATCTCACTCCCAGCGAGACGGCCAACCTCGACCGGGCCTTCGTGCAGGGGTTTGTCACCGAGATCGGCGGGCCCGGCAGCCACACCGCCATCGTGGCGGGCGCGCTGGAGATTCCTGCGGTCGTCGGACTCGGCCCCTTCCTGACCGATGTCTCGGGGGGCGACGTTGTCATCATTGACGGCAATCGCGGCGAAGTCGTGCTGCATCCCGACGACGAGACGCTGGCCGCGTATCGCCAGGAGATCACCCAGGGGCGAACGCTCGCTGTGCGGCTCGAAGGGCTCCGCGATCTCCCCGCCGAAACAGCCGACGGCACCCGCCTCGAGCTCTTCGGCAACATCGAGTTTCCGCACGAGGTGCAACACTGCCTCGATCGCGGCAGCAATGGCGTCGGCCTGTATCGCACCGAGTTCCTCTACCTGAGCTCCGAGGTCGAGCCCACCGAGGACGTCCACTACGACGCCTATTGCGATGTGATTCGCACCATGAGCAATCGGCCCGTCGTGATTCGCACGCTCGACCTGGGCGCCGACAAGATCGCCCAGGGGCGCGCCGCCTCGACCGAGCGCAATCCCTGCCTCGGGCTCCGCAGCATCCGCATCTCGCTCCGCAATTTGCCCCTCTTCCGCACGCAACTGCGGGCGATCGTCCGCGCCAGCGTGCTGGGGGACGTGCGGATCATGTTCCCGCTGATCACCACCGTCCTCGAGCTGCGCCAGGCCAAGATGGTGCTCAGCGACGTGATCGAGGATCTGGAGGAGAACAACATCCCGTTCCGGCGCGACTTGAAGATCGGGATGATGGTCGAGGTGCCCGCCGCGGTCATCATGCTCGATCAGTTCGTGCAGGAGCTCGACTTCATCAGCATTGGCACCAACGACCTGACGCAGTACACGCTGGCGGTCGATCGCGACAACAAGGACGTCGCCGATCTGTACCACTCGAGCGATCCGGCGGTGCTCAAGCTGATCCAGATGGCCGTCGCGTCCGCGCGCCGCCGCGACGTGCCGGTCAACGTGTGCGGGCAGATGAGTTCGAACCCGGTCTACACGATGCTCTTGATCGGGATGGGACTGCGGCAGTTGAGCGTCACGCCCAGCGCCATTCCCGAGGTCAAGCGCGTGTGCCGCAGCGTGACGGTGCCGCATTGCGAGGCCGTGGCCGCGCGGGCCCTGGCGCTCGAGAACGCCCGCGACGTGAAGAACTACCTGAAGGAGGAGTTGAAGAAGGTGATTCCCGAGACCACGGCCGTGTGAGACGAGGACCGCCGGGCCGGCGGCCGCGGGGGAGCAAATGGAGCGTCATCGAGTCAGAATCCGCTTTCG
>JAEUIK010000692.1 GCA_016793185.1 Planctomycetaceae bacterium
ACCGAGCAAAAACGCAACGACTCGCGGCGGAAGTTGCTATCGCGTATGATTTTAACGATTGTACCGGCAACGGCCGTCGAAGGCCAGCGCCGGGCTTATTTCGGGGTCGCATTGCCCGGCTTGGCCGTACTGCAGCACGGGGTTCGCAGAGGTAACCTGGCACGCTATCCACAACAGTCGCGGCATTGCAAAATGCTCAGAGCCATCAACTTAAGACGGAAGGCGAGACATTGTGAAAAAAAACACGAATTTCGCCCCCCACTCCGTTGACACCCCCAAATACCCCGGTTAAAGTTCCACCATTGCACCAGTTACGAATTCGACAGGCAGCCTGGGAAACGGGAGTCCAGTCGGGACGAAGCTAGGATGCTGCAAGGGCTTGTGATCATTTTCACGAGACCAGGTCTGCTGGCATGTTGTGGCCGTAGATCGCAGCCATCGCTTCCCCGCCTCCTCAGAGCCCACCTGCGGCACCCCTAGTTCGAGAGTGCCGTGGACGACCCTCCCGTCGACGATCGCTCATCCCTCGCGGTAGCAGCCGCCTGGGCGAGTCAGATCACCACCGTCGCAATGGAGATGGTGGTGCCTATCGCCCTGGGGTATTGGGTCGACACCTGGTTAGGAACCCGGGTCGTGTTCGTCATTCTGGGTGCGATCGGGGGAATGTCTCTCGGGATTTATCACTTGATGCGGATGGTGTCGAGCTCCCCGGCCAAGCAGGGTCGGCCGACTCCAACGGGTCGTCCGGCCAAGCCGGGGGATACGTCCTGGCGATCCAACGCTTCCGACCGGGAGTAGTTGCGGTCAGGATGCCGCAGCCGAGCAGCGACGGCCAGGCAGGCCGTTGTGGGGATTGAGCGGGTAACACCGTGAACGAGACAACAGCACGTTGGCTGGGCCTGGGAGAATCAACCGGCTTGGCTGCGCGCTGTCTGGCTGTGACCCTCTGGATGAGCCTTGCCCTCGTTCCCGTCGCCTGGATCGGTTATTCGCTGCATGGCTCGACGGGGCTGCTGGCCGCCGTCTTCGCCGCATTGATTTGCCTGGCGGGCGCGCTGCCGCCGGTGCTGGCCGCGCATCGCTGGCGCGGTCCGGAATACGCCTTGCACCATGTCCTCTTGGGCATGGTTTCGCGCATGGTCTTGCCGCTCGTGCTGGGAATGGTGATTCAGTTCCAGCGCGGACCGCTGAGCCAGTCCGGCTTTCTGCTGAATCTGGTCGCGTTCTTCCTGGTGGGCCTCGCTTTCGACACATTGTGCCTGGTCGTCGCCTCGACGGGATCGTCGCGGGCGGCTCCCCGACTCGGATAAGGTACGGCATGGCAGACATCGGACATACGATCGGCCACGTCAAGGACTCGGAATACTTCGAAGTGCCGAAGTTCCTCGTGCCGTCGGGCAAGATCGAGATTCCGCAGCCCTTTGCCGGCGATCAGCCGCTGATGACGTTCGATTGGGCGCCGAAGTGGATGGAGATCGCCCCGCTCGATCTGCGGATCACCAAATTCATGGTGGTAGAGACCGTCGCCGCGTTGATCGTGGCCATCCTGTTCATCTACCTGGGGCTGCGGATTCGCAGCGGCAGCCCGCCGCGCGGGCGGCTCTGGAACGCCTTCGAGGCGATGCTCGTTTACATTCGCGATGCCGTGGCCCGTCCCGCCATCGGGCACCACGACGCCGATAAGTTCCTGCCGTTCCTCTGGACGATGTTCTTCTTCGTCCTGTTTTGCAATCTCTTCGGCATGCTCCCCTGGTCGGGCACCGCGACCGGTGCGCTGGCCACGACGGGAGCCCTGGCCGTCATCGCTTTCCTGGTGCTGAGCTTTGCTGGCATGTCGAAGCTCGGCCCGGCCAAGTTCTGGACCAGCATGGTCCCGCACATGGATTTGCCGGTCTGGCTTTCGCCTCTCAAGGGGATGATCTTCCTGCTCGAACTGGTGGGGCTGTTCATCCGCCACTTCGTGCTGGCCGTGCGTCTCTTGGCCAACATGTTCGCCGGCCACCTGGTGCTGGCGGTGATCTTGGGATTTATCGCCGAAGCGGCGATCGTGCAAAGTTGGCTCTGGTACGGCGTCATGCCCGCCAGCGTCTTCGGGGCGGTGGCCTTGAGCCTGTTGGAACTGATGGTGGCCTTCATCCAGGCCTACATCTTCACTTTCCTCTCGGCCCTGTTCATCGGAATGGCATTACACCCGCACTAGTCCTGGGCTGAATTGGCCCGGCCGGCGTGGGAAAGCGACTTTTGGACTTACTGACTGGACCATTTTTCTGGATCACTACTTTTACGGGAGACAACAGCAGTGAACAGGTTCTTCAAGATTGCGGCGGTGTGCTTCGCGGTGTTGCTGATGGCCGCTCCGGCTTTCGCTCAAGAGGGTGGCGCGACTCCGCCGGCCGACGAGCCCGCCGCGGTCACTCCGTTGATCGCTTTCAGCGGTGCTTTCGGCGCCGGCCTGATCATCATCGGGGCCGGCCTGGGCATCGCCAAGATCGGTTCGAGCGCCGTCGAGAGCATGGCCCGCCAGCCCGAAGTGGCCGGTAACATCCAGACCGGCATGATCATCGCGGCCGCTCTGATCGAAGGTGCGACGTTCTTCGCGCTGATCGTGTGCATCATCGGTGGCTAATGGCCGACGCTCGCAGGTGGGCGCGCCATGTCGGCCGGTATCGATCCGGCGGTGTCGCGCCCGGCGGGAGCGAATGGCTGGTTTTCGAAGGATTTCGCTATGCGTCGATCAAGCTGGAAATTGGCTTCGATCTCGGGCTTGCTGACGCTGGTCCTGGGACTGGCGCTTGTGACTCAGACCGCGGTCGCAGCCGATGAGGGGCATCCCGCGCCGGCTGCCGAGGCCGGGCACGGTGAAGCCGGGCACGGTGAAGCCGGGCACGGTGACGCCGGTCATGGTGACGCGGCTCATGGGGGTCACGGCGACGGGCACCATGAGACGAACCTCAGCCCGCTGACGATCGAGCCCGACCTGGCGATCTACACCTTCGTGGTTTTCCTGGTGTTGTTCGTGGTTCTGGCGAAGTTCGCCTGGGGGCCGATCGCCGAGGGACTCGACAAGCGCGAAAAGGGGATCGCCGACAACATTGCCGCCGCACAGCGGAGCAATGAAGAGGCCAAGGCCCTGCTAGCGCAGTACGAGACCAAGTTGGCGGCGGCCCGGGAAGAGGTGCGGGGGATCCTCGACGAAGCGCGCCGCGACGCCGAGTTCACCCAGCAGCAGATCCTGGCCAACCCCCCGGCCGCGGCCGCGGCCACGCGCGAGAGAGCGGTTCGCGAAATCGACGCGGCGAGCGCCGTGGCGATGAAGGAACTGGCCGAGCATGGCAGCCAGTTGGCCGTGCAGCTGGCGGGGAAGATCGTCGGTTCGGAATTGAATAGTGCGGGCCACGCCCGGCTGATTCAGGACGCGTTGACGAAATTCACCGGCAATCGCCACAACTGACGACCCTGAGGCAGTGATTTTTCCCGAGATTTTTCCCGAGCCCCGGATGTCAAGTCCGGGGAGTTCCCTTGCGAAAGCCGTTCACGCCCGGGGACTGACGTCTCCGGGTGCGAGTCGAGAGCAAGAGTCCTGAAAGAGAACCCCCTCGCGTGTCCGCTTCAGCTCAACACAACTCGACCGGCAAAGAAGGCGCGGCGATCGATATCGGCGAAGAGCGGTTGGCCCAGGTCTACGCGCAAGCGCTGATCGGCACCGGCGAGAACGCCCGGGCCACGCCCGCGCTGCTCGACGAGTTGCAGGCCTTCTGCACGGAAGTCCTCGATCGCTTTCCGGCGTTCGACAAGGTGCTCTCGGCCGGGTCGATTTCGGCGGTGGAGAAAGAGCAGCTCATCGGCCGCGTGGTCGGAGGGCGGGCCTCGAACTTGTTCGTGAACTTTTTGAAGGTCCTGGCCAACCACGGGCGGCTCGACATTCTGCGAGCCATCCACCGCGCGGCCACGGCGCTTTACGACGAAATGCAAAACCGCGTCCGGGTGGATGTCACCACGGCGGTCCCCCTGGGGGAGCAGGAAGCCCGCCTCGTGACCGACCGCTTGCGAAACCTGCTGGGCAAGGAGCCGATCCTGGTCCAAAAGGTCGACGCCGAATTGATCGGCGGCATTCTCATTCGCAGCGGCGATACTCTCTATGACGGTTCGGTAAAAAGCCAACTCAAACAGCTAGCCGGGCAGATGATCAACAGGAGCGTCCATGAAATTCAGAGCCGACGAGATCGCTTCAGTCATCCAGCAGGAAATTGAGCAGTACGAGTCGCAGATCGACGTCCGCGACGTCGGCCGCGTGCTCGAAGCTGGCGACGGGATTGCGCGCGTCTACGGCCTCTCCGGCGTCATGGCCGGCGAAATGGTCGAGTTCGCCAACGGCAC
>JAEUIK010000720.1 GCA_016793185.1 Planctomycetaceae bacterium
GTCGTCCAGAACGGCGAGGAACTGACGGCGTTCGTCCGCCGCTGCCTGGAAGAGCCCGCCTTTGGCGAGCGGCTGGGCACCGCGGCGGCCCGCTTCGTCGCCAGCCAATTGGGGGCGACCGGCCGCACGGTCGATCGCGTCGAACAGTTGTTAACCGCCCGGCGGAAAGCGCTTCCAACCAGTCAGCGAGCCGCCTAGTGCTCGATCACAACTCGAGCCGGGGACGTCAGTCCCCGGAGTTTGCCCCAGTCTGATGATCACGCTCCGACAGTTGCCTCGGCCGAGCAGCGCAACTCCCGCGGCTCACGGCCGGGGGCTCGGATGGAGACTCATCGAATCTCGCCCAAGCTCGAGAGATTCGTGAGCAGTTCCAACGCCTTGAGAGTCCTATCAGTGAGTCTCTGACCGTATCGCGCGCCGCCGCTCAAACATCCCCCAGGCGGCCTTCCATCCGACGAACGTGGCGAGCGCGAGCGGTGGCCAAATCAGCCGCCGGTTGAAACCTCGACGGTATTTGATTAAAGCGATTTGCCCATTGGCGTCAGGTCCGTGCTTCGTCAACGTGCGGTGGGTGGGTGAGATATAACCCTCGGCCGTGGAGGTGATGACTACCGGCGTCCCGGTTCGGCTAATCTCGATCCAGGAGTACAGCGGCCCGCACACCATCCACCAGGCCAGAATCGCCACCAGCACGAACCAAGTGCTGAGACGGAATTGATACCACCTGCGGCGCGGGGCGGGGTTGTTTGGCATGGGGGCATTCTAACGGCGGGCGCAAAAACCCGCTGGCGATTCGGGCCCAACGGGTTAATTCCTGCCTTGCCACGATACCACGCTAGGGACGTTGCCCCGCCATAGCCACTACCCGCTCCGCCCGGCCCGTTGCCACCTCCGATCGGCGCGGTCTATACTGGTGAATTCGCCGGGCGGGCTGTTCACCTCGCCGGCCCCCGTTCATCAAAGGCAACGCTCTCGAGGAGGACGTGTCGTGGCATCTGGGAAGTACCTGTTCACGAGCGAAGCGGTCAGCATGGGACATCCCGACAAGCTGGCCGATCAGATTTCCGACGGTGTCCTCGACGCGCTCTTCGCCCAAGACCCGTATAGCCGCGTTGCCTGCGAGACAATGGTCACGACCGGCATGGCGATCGTCGCCGGCGAGATCACGACCAAGGCCGTGATCGACTACTCCGATGTGGTCCGCCAGGTGATTCACGACGTCGGCTACACCGACGACGAGATGGGCATCGCCGCCAAGACCTGCGCGGTGCTGATCGCCATCGACAAGCAGAGCCCCGACATCGCCCAGGGGGTGAACGAAGACGCCGCGGCCGGCAAAGACGTGGGCGCCGGCGACCAGGGTCTGATGTTCGGCTACGCTTGCAACGACACGCCCGAGCTGATGCCGTTGCCGATTGCCTTGTCGCACCGCATCATCAATCGCCTCACCCAGGCCCGCCAGAAGAAGGAAGTCGACTGGCTCCGCCCCGATAGCAAGAGCCAGGTGACGGTCGAGTACGATGGCAACCGCGCCGTGCGGATCGATACGGTCGTCGTTTCGACCCAGCACTCGCCCGACGTCTCGAACGAAACGCTCCGCAGCTACATCATCGAGAAGATCATCAAGCCCTGCCTGCCGGCGGAGCTGGTGCGGGGCGACATCACCTACCACATCAACCCGACGGGACGCTTCGTCGTCGGCGGTCCCCACGGCGACTGCGGCCTGACTGGGCGGAAGATTATCGTCGACACCTACGGCGGCTGGGGCCGCCACGGCGGCGGCGCCTTCAGCGGCAAGGATCCCACCAAGGTCGACCGCAGCGCCGCCTACATGGCGCGCTACGTCGCCAAGAACATCGTGGCCGCCGGCCTGGCGGATCGGTGCGAGGTCCAATTGGCCTACGCGATCGGCGTCTCGGAGCCGGTCAGCATCCACATCGACACCGAGGGGACCGGCAAGATTGACGATGCCCGCCTCTGCGAGCTGGTGCGCGAGCACTTCCCGTTGACCCCCAACGGGATCATCAAGCACCTCAAGCTGCGGCGTCCCATCTACCGGAAGACCGCCGCGGGCGGGCATTTCGGTCGCTCCGAGCCCGAGTTCACTTGGGAACACACCGACGTCGCCAGCAAGCTGGCCGAGGCCGCCGGGGCAACCGCCGGCGCGCTCTAGAACGGAAGTCGAACGCGCGGCATGCGAGCAACGCTGCGAAGGTCCGGCCGAATTCCGACCCCCGCGTCGCCGCGTGGCGCCAGCGGCGGTCCGCCGAGAATCCGGCCCGCTCGATGGTGTCCTCCGGGGGGCCTCGCGCTCGGCGTCTGGAGTGTGCTGGTCGCCGGCGTTTCCCTGCTGGCCGCGCGGCGGATGGCGGGGGTGTTTGCGTCGCCGCTCGATCCCCTGTGGCTGGCGGTGAGTGGGACGCTGTTGGCCGTGCTGACGTATGCCGCGCGGCCGCTGAACCGTGGCAGCGCGCCCGCTGCCGACGTGCGCCGGCTCCGCATTCTGTGGCACACAGCCGGCTGGGGCACGGCCGCGCTGGGCGCTTGGGCGCTGAGCCTGCCCGAGACGCCTCCGTTAGGATTGCTTGCGCTCTGGGCGCCGCTGCCGTGCGCGGGGCTGCTGGCAGTGAGCGAGCCGCGTCGAGTTCGCGCTGGCAGCGAGCTTGCGTCGGTGGTTGGGCGCTTCGCCCAGGGCCTCGTGCTTCCCGCCGCGCAACTAGCCCCCGGACGACGACCATCGACGCCGCTGCCGCCGACGCAGTCGCTGGTGCGGTGGGAGAACGGCGGTCGCGATCGAGTGCACGGACGGCTCCGCGTGACGCTTCCCTCCGGGCGGCGCACGGCGAGCGCGCACGTGGCGTTCTGTCCGCCGTTTGCGGCCGCGCCGCAGGTGGAGCTCGCCCAGCCGACGCGCTCCGGCATCGAGCTCTCCATCGGCGAGGTGTTGCCGCATGGCGCCCGCTTCGATGTGAAGGCGCGCGCCGCCCGCGAGCAAGCCACGACTGTCGCGATCGAGTTTAAGGCGGAGAGTGCCCCGGACTAGGAGCCATGTGGCCAGAAACGACCTGGCCCGCGGCGGTCCCGCGATCCGCCATCACCCCTGTCGAAAGAACCATCCATGGCCCGCTGGCCGCGACATATCTGGACCACGATTTTCACCTACGCGACGATCTTCGTGCTCTTTCCCCTGCTCTGCCTGTTGGCCTACCTGTGGGTGCGCGGCGGAGGTTAGCGGATCGCTGAAGAGCGACCGGCATCGGCAGGGCGCAACCGGATGCACATGCCCGGCGCGCGGCGTCAGCAACCTCAGGCCAGCGCCCGGGCCGTCTTCCGCTCGCTGCGGCGCGCCGGCGCGCGGCGTCCGTGGGCCAGGTGCTTGAGGAAGAACCGCACCACGTGCCGGTGATAGGCAGACGGAGCCGTCACGATCGAGCCATTGTGGCGCGCGGCCGGCACGACCCACAGCTTCGAGCGGCCGCCGAGCTGCGTCTGCAACCGCGCCGCCGTGTCGAGCGGGATGTAGGGATCGTCAGCGCCGTGGATCATCAGCACCGGCTGGCGAATGCGCCGCGCCGCGGACTCGATCGGCACGAACCGGCAACCGCGCCGATAACCGATCACCCATTGCGACCAGACGCAGAGCGGACCGAGCCACAGATCGGGGAGCCGGGCGAACCAGTCGGCCCAGGCCGTGTAGATCTGCATGTAGCGGCGCATGTAGTGCAACTGAATCGTGCGGAAGGCGAAGGCTCCATCGGTGACCACGGCCCGCACGCGCCGCTCGCCCGCCGCGGCCGCGAGCGCGGCCGTTCCGCCCCGGCTGACCCCCATCAGGCCGACGCCGCGCGGATCGGCATCGGGGCGCGAGCAGACATAGTCGAGCGCGCCTTGAACATCGGCCAGCTCGAAGCGCGTCAGCCAGGGCAATGGCTCGTAGCCCGGCAGGTTCGCACTGGCGCCATGGTTGCGAAAGTCGAACGCGAAGACGTCGAAGCCGCGGCGACGGAGGACCTCGACGTAGGGCCCGGCCGAGTTGCGATCGCTGGTCAACTCGTGGCAGAAGACGACCACGCCCATCCGCTGCGCGGCCGGGGTGCGCAAATAGACGCCGCTCAGCTCGATCCCATCGCGGGCGCGAAAGCGGCACGTCTCGCCGCCGCGCAGCCGCGGACTCGGTGGGGCCACCAACCAGCTTGTCTGGACGAATCCGCGCGCCAGTGGCGGCACATAGACCAACAGCGTCAGCGCCAACAACGACGCCGCGGCCAGGAAAACGCCCAGGACAACCAACAGAAAACTAAGCACTTCGCGCGGGGGCTCGCAGGTAGGTGGGAATTCGGCGCCCGCTGAGGGGCGGCAGAGCCCTGATTCTACGGAGCCACCCGCGAAAAGAAAAGTGCGCGGGATGCTGGCAGTTTCCCCCGCCGCATAACGACTTACGACGCCGGCATGGTCGTCAGCGGCTGCTATTCCTCCGACTTCCGCGGGCGGGAGCGGAACTCATACTCGGGGTTGGTGATGTCGAAATCGAGGTCCGACAGGCCGACTTCGAGTTGCAGGTCGTTGAAGGCGTAGGACTCTTCCAGCGGGGGATCGCCCCCCTCCAGCTCCGGCCAGCCATAGAGCTCGCAGGCGACGGGGAGCCCCAGTTGCTGATCAATGTACATCAGCATCTTGTGGTAGGCGGCCTGTTCGGCGCGGTCGGTGTGGACGACGCGGAAGCAGTACGCTTCGCGTCCGCCGACCTTCTTGTCCTGCGTCATCCAGACTTTGACGTCGGGATGCTCGAGGTCGACGCGCAGGTTGTCGAGCAACCGGCGATTGAAGTTCCAGAGTCCGATCTGCGTGACGGGTCGGCGGTTGTACTCCATCGCCCTTTCGCCGAGCGGATCGAGCCGCAGGAGGGGCACGATCTTGCGTTGCCAGCCGCCGGCGTGGACGAGGATCTGCCCGTCGTTGGCGTCCTCTTGCCAGATGATTTCGCGTCCTGCATACGGTTCGCGCCACCGCATGTAGACGCTGAGGGGCGCGCGGCGGACCTTGAGATCCATGACGTTCAGATCGGTGAGCTCGCCGTTGACCCGTTCGCGCTTGTAGAAGGTCGCCCGCAAGTCGCTCACGCCGGTCAACTGGCGTTCGGCATCCTCCAGCAGCAGGATGCAGAAGCGGCTGGCAGCCGCGCCGGCCAGCACGTGGTCGTCGGCCAGGGCGGTCGATTCGATGATGGGCTCGACCGCGCTGCGGCCGTTGCCGACTTCGACCCGCCCGCCGCGGAAGCCGCCGTAGGCGAGCCAGCCCAATCCCAGCCCGCCAGCACCGGAGAGCATCCAGGCCCGGCGCGACGGGCGGAGGGCATCGGCGGCGACTTTCGGCGCGAGTTTCCCGGTGCGCAGCGAAGCGATGGACATGCGCGGGCGCCTTCCTGGCTGGAGCAGGCCTGGGCCGCAGACCGCGCGCCGTTCCCTCGCGGCACGATTCCGGACTGGAGTGATGCGTGCCCCCCCCGGACCCGCATCCCTCCCGGCTGCGACCAGCTAGCAGGATGTGTGTTCTCTCAGCATCGGCAGGAAGCGTTCGTGCAATCGAGAAAATCTGCGCAACAGGCCCTCACATCCCCCGCGCCCCGACCGGCGGAAGCTGCCAGGTGCGGCAAACCCGCCCGACGCGAGATCCCCGGACGACCGGTCACGGCGCGCGGGGAGACGAGGGCGCCGCGCGCAAAAAAAAAACGGCAGCCGTCCCCGGGAGAACGGCTGCCGTCTGGTTGGTGGAAGCAGGAGCGCCTGCGGCGCGGATTCCGGCTGGGAATCAGTTCTGGGCGATGCGGAAGACCCGCAGGTAGTCGGCCGTGATGTTCAGCGCTTCGTTGAAGTAGAAGTCGCGGACGACCACGGGGTGGTCCTTCTGCATCTCCTCGTATTGCTTCTCTTCTTCCTTCTCGGCGTTGAGCTCCTTGCGCTCGGCCAGGAACTTCTCTTCGTTCAGGTCGACCGTCTTGCGGCGCTTCTGCTGCTCGTACTTGGCGATCTTCTCTTGCACCTTCTGGAAGTCGGGCGACTGCTCGATCCGCCGCTTCGACAGGTCGCGGAGCTGGTTCAGCATCGCGCTATCGCTGTAGTTCATCTTGCGGAACGGCGTGGCGGGAACGCGATCGAATTCCATCGCGTAGTCCAGATCTGACTCGCCGATATCGAGGTGCGAAGTCAGCCAGGGGAGCTCGATGTCGGAGACGACGCCGCGGTTCTGCGTGCTATCGCCGCTGGGGCGGTAGAACTTCTGCATGGTGATCTTCAAGGCGCCCATCTGCGGCGAGTTGGGGCCGTCGAAGATTTCCTGCCCGACTTCGCGGAGCGTCTGCACCGATCCCTTGCCGTGGGTCGCCGCGTCGCCAATGATCAGGCCGCGGCCGTAGTCCTGGACGGCGCCGGCGAAGATCTCGCTGGCACTGGCGCTGAGCTTGTTGACTAGCACGACCAGGGGGCCGTTCCAGGCGGTGCCGCGTTCGAGGTCGTCGTAGTGCTGCACCTCGCCGTCGGCGCCCTTGACCTGCACGACCGGCCCTTCGTCGATGAACAGCCCGGTCAGGCTGATCGCCTCGGTGAGCGACCCGCCGCCGTTGTTGCGGAGGTCCATCACCACGGCGTCGACCCCCTTGGCGTTGAAGTCATCGAGGATCTTCTTGACGTCGCGGGTGGTGCTCTTGTAATCGGGGCGCCGCATCCGGGCCCCCTCCATGTCCATGTAGAAGCTCGGCAGGTTGATCACGCCGATCTTGTAGTTGCCGCCCCCCGGGCGACCTTCCTGCTCGACGATCTCTCCCCGGGCTTCGCTGTCGGTCAGCTCGATCTTGGCCCGGGTGATGGCGTAGGTCACGGGAGCGGTCGCCCCGACCGGGATCACTTGCAGGCGAACCACGGTTCCCTGCTTGCCGCGGATCATATCGACGACGTCGGGGAGCTTCATGTCGAGGACGTCGACGATCTCCCCTTCTTCATTCTGGCCCACGCCGACGATGCGATCCTCGGGCTTCAGGCGGCCGTCTTTGTCGGCGGCCCCGCCCGGGATGATCTTGCTGACGACGATGTAGCCGTCGAGCGATTGCAACGCGGCGCCAATCCCGTCCAACTGCAGCCGCATGGCGATCTCGAAGTTCTCGAGGGTCTTGGGCGACATGTAGGAGGTGTGCGGATCGAAGCCGCTGGTGAGCGCGGTCAGATACATCTCGAGCAGTTCATTGTGATCGGTCTGCTCGAGGCGCTTGGCAAAGCTGTGGTACCGGCGGTCGAGCCGCTCTTTGGACTCTTCGAGGGTCTTGCCGTCGGCCTTCTGCACCAGCAGGTCGTACTTGATGCGCTTCCGCCACCGGTCGCGCGCCTCGGCGGCATCGACCGGATACTCGGCCACCTTCGGGTCGATGATCATGTCTTCCTGGATGGAGAAGTCCGGGGTTTCGGCCAGGATCTCGTCGATCTGCTTGACCCGTTCATCCACGCGCTGCAGCAGGATCCCGAAAACATGGTAGGCGAAACTGATATCGCCCTTCTTGATCAGGTCGTCGAGTTGCGACTTCTTCTCCATGAACCCGTCGATGTCCGACTTGTAGAAGTACATCTTCAACGGGTCGAGCGACTTCAAGAAGCTGGTCATGCACCGCTCCGACATTTCGTCGTCCAGGGCATGGCCCGAGAGGTGCCCGCGACGCAGGAGCGAGGCCACGGCGATCGTGATGCGGCGATCTTCCGGGGAGGGTGCGGTGAGCGAGGGGGCCTTCGCAGCATGTGCCGCCGTCTCGGCCTGGGAGACCCAAACCCAGCCTCCGGCGACCAGTGCCAAGCCCAGAAGTGCCGAGTTCACGAGCCTTTGCGGCGAGACGTTGCATCGAATCATCGCGATCCCTCAGAAATGAACACCGCGAAACAAGAACCTAACTGCCATCGCCTCAACAAGTTAAGCGATAATATCGGGATCCCGCTCGGGTTGCAAGGTCAAGGTGCCGCTCGAGGGGAGCGTGGGCTGGCGGGCAGGGCGCCCTCTGCCGACCGCTATTCTACGTCGGCAGTCTAGCCGGAGTTTATCGCTGGAAGCGAGTATTTTTTGTCCGCTAGCAGCGGATTCCCGCGATGCTGACAATCGCGTCGACCAGTAAGGCATCGACTCCGAGGTGCTCGGCGAGAAGCCAGTGCTTCCCGGTCATACGGGGGAGAGGCTCGACCCACCGGCGGACACGCTCGAGCAGTTCGCCCGGAAACAACAAGTGGGGCTGGACGACGATCTGGGGAAATCGCGTGGCGCCGGCGAACTCGAGCCCGCGCGCCAACAAAGGCTCGGCCAGCGCCGTAAAGCAGACTTCGAGCCAGGCGGGCTGCACCCGTTCGAACACGAGCCGCGCGAACTGCGCCATCTCGGCGTTGGCCTCGGGATCCCGGCTGCCGCGCCCCACCATCAAGAGCAGCGTCTGGGACCTTCCGCCAAACTCGCCGACGCCGGCGCGGGCGAGAGCCTCTTCGCACCGTTTGACCGCCAGCTCGACCAGGGCGGGATGGCAGCCGAGATACCTCTTAAATTCAATCGGAATGCCGCCGGCTTGGGCAGACGCAGCGGCGAGCGCCGCCGGAATATCCTCTTTGACGTGCCCGGCCGCGAACAGCAACAGCGGCATCGCGACGATTCGCTCGACGCCGCGCTGGGAGAGCAGCGATACCCCTTCGGCGATGGTGGGCGTCGCGAACTCCAGCGAACACCCCTGGCAGGGAACGCCGGGGAGGCGTGCGGCGACTCGTTCGACGACGGCCTGCATCTCTGCCTGGCCGCGCGGGTCGCGCGTCCCATGCCCGACGATCAACAGCCCCTCGACGGCCGGCGCACCTGCCTGGCGCGCCGCCCTGGGGAGTTCGCTCGCAACGCGGGTCGGCTGGGACATACGAAAATCGCCTTTCGCCGAGGCGCCTCGCCCGGGTGCATCCCGAGCCCGCTCTGGCGAACCCCGTCCCCGGGTGCATGGCGGTCGGTCCTCGAATACGCTGATTATAGGCTATCTACTCGGCTCGCCGAGCGAAAACGTTATATTGGGCAGCATGGCGAACGCACCCCAGCGACCTGTGGAAAGCACCTCGTACACCTATCTCAAGATGACGCTGGGCTCGCAGGCGGGCACGAATTTTCTGCTCGACCCCGACCGGCTCAACTGGATCGGGCGCGGCGTCGATTGCGCCGTGGTCCTCACCGACCCGCTTTGCTCGCGCAAGCACACGGTCGTCGTCTGCGAGGATGGACAATGGCACGCCCGCGACGGCGAAAGCCGCAACGGCACCTTCGTCAACGGCCAGAAGGTGGACGACGCGGTGTTGGGCGAGGGGCACTACATCAAGGTCGGCTCGACCGAGTTCTCGTTCCACCATAGCGTCGAGCCTCCCACGGCGACCGAGCGGAACTTCGATCCCCACGTCACGCAGACGCTAGTCAAGGATGTTTCGGTCCAGGGGACCGGAACCGGCAATACGGGCCTGGGAGCCCTGGCGGCCGGCGATACCGAAGGCGCCCGCGATCTGCTGTTGCTCTACCAGCTCAGCATCAAGCTCCTGGGATGCACCAGCCCGCAGGACGTGATCCTCGCGGGGCTCGAGTTGCTACATGAACGGACCCACGCCTCGGTGGTCGGCTTTCTCTGGGTGAGCGACGACGGCAAGCAGCTCAAGACGCACACCGTCATTCCCACTCCGGCCAGCGAGCGTCCCCCGCTCTCGGAAGCGCTGACGCGGCTGGTGTTGCTCGACCGGCGCGCGGTCTGGATCGCCAATCAGCGCTCGCCGCGCGCGGCCGACAGCTTGCAGCACTATGCCGACGCCTTGTGCGTGCCGCTCTTGCACGAGGGACAGGTCGTGGGGGCGATTCACGTTTATCTCGAGCAGGGCCGCTTCCGGCAGTCGCACTTCGAATTCGCTATTTCGGTGGCGAACATCCTGGCCGTGGCGCTGGTTCGGGCCCGACACGAGCGCAGTCTCGAGGTCGACTACGAACGCCTGAAGCAGAAATCGGCCGGCACCGACGAACTCATCGGCGCGAGCCCCCCGATGACCGACCTCAAGAACAAGATCACCCGGCTCGGCCGATCCACCGGCGCCGTGCTGGTCGTGGGTGAGAGCGGATCGGGCAAGGAGCTCGTCGCCCGGGCCGTGCATCGCTCGAGCAATCGCGCCGACCGCCCGATGCTGAGCATCAACTGCGCCGCACTGACCGAGACGCTGCTCGAGAGCCAGCTCTTTGGCCACAAGGCGGGGGCCTTCACGGGGGCCGACCGCGACCACGTGGGCCTCTTCCAACAGGCCGACCTGGGCACGCTCTTTCTCGACGAGGTGGGCGAGCTGTCGATCGTCAGTCAGGCCAAGCTGCTGCGGATCCTCGAAGGGCATCCCTTCTTGCCCGTCGGCGGTACGACCGAGATCAAGGTCGACGTCCGCGTGATCGCGGCGACCAACCAGGATCTGGCCGCCTACGTGCGCGACAAGCGATTTCGCGAGGACCTGTATTACCGGCTCAGCGTGTTCGAGCTCAAGGTTCCCCCGCTGCGCGAGCGCGGCAGCGATATCGGGCTGTTGATCGATTACTTCCTCGAACACTTCCGCCATCAGCATGGGCGCCTGGGGCTGCAACTCTCGCCGGCCGCCCGGCAAAAACTGCTTGCCTATCATTGGCCCGGCAACGTCCGTCAGCTCCGCAACGTGATCGACAGCGCCGTGGTGCTGGCCGAAGGGGATCGGATCGAAGTCAGCGACCTGGGCTTGCGCGACAGCGGCGCCAGCGGCGAACTCGAAACGCTGCGGATCGAAGACTGGGAGCGCAAGCTGATTGGCGAGGCCCTCCGCCGCACCAATGGCAACATCCCCGAGGCGGCCAAGCTGCTGGGGATCGGCCGGGCGACCCTCTATCGCAAGATCGAAGAGTACCAGATCGCGCGCTAGGCCCTTCTGCTGTAGCCGAGGCCACTGGCCTCGGTGAGTTGCCGATCAGGGTTCACCCCCAGGAATAACGCTCCGGCGTCGCTGACGTCGGAGCTTCGTCGCCGCCGGCAGAGATCGATTTTCTGGCCTCGCGCTGCCGGGTACGGTACGATCACTCCAGCGGCCACAAAGGCTCGCCCGCCCACCCGGTTCGCATTCCCGCCAGGAACCCACCTCATGCATATCACGCAATCGTTCTGCGGTCGATTGCCCGGCATCGCTGCGATCGCGGCACTGCTGTTCACCTTGCCGGGGACTCTCGCGGCGCAGGAGTGGACGCGCTTTCGCGGACCGAATGGCACCGGCCTGAGCAGCGCCAAGACCGTGCCCGCCACCTGGACCGAGAAGGATTATCGCTGGCAGGTCGATCTGCCGGGCGTGGGGCACGCCTCGCCGGTGATCTGGGGGAACAAGATCTTCCTCCTCGCGGCCGACAACGAGAACGCCACGCGGGTCGCGTTCTGCCTCGACGCGGCCGATGGCCACACGCTCTGGTCGCGCTCCTTTCCTTCGCAGGTCCATACCAAGCACCAGCTCAACAGCTTCGCCTCGGCCTCGCCGGCGGTGGACGACAAGCAGGTCTATTTCGCCTGGTCGACGCCCGAGGAGTACACCTTCGTCGCCTTTGACCACGACGGCAACGAGAAGTGGAAGCTGAATCTGGGCCCCTTCATCAGCCAGCATAGCTGCGGCACTTCGCCCATCGTGTACGAAGATCTCGTGATCCTCGGCAACGACCAGGATGGCGACAGCTCGCTCGTGGCGGTTGAGCGGCTGACCGGCAGCATCCGCTGGAAAGTGCCGCGCAAGAAAGCGGTCGTCGCTTACTCGACGCCCTGCGTCTACCATCCCGCCGGCGAGAAGCCACAGTTGATCTTCAACAGCGAAGCCCACGGCATCTCGAGCATCGACCCCGCCAACGGCCAGACCAACTGGGAGCTGGAAGTCTTCACGATGCGCTCGGTCAGCTCGCCGGTGATCGCCGGCGGGCTGATCTTCGGCAGTTGCGGATCGGGGGGCGGGGGGAACTACGTCGTCGGACTCAAGCCGGGCGGGCCGGGAGTCGCGCCCGAGATCGCCTATAAGGTGACCAAGTCGGCCCCCTACGTCCCGACCGCGGTGGCCGAGGGGGACTTGCTCTTCCTCTGGAGCGACCAGGGTGTCGTGAGCTGTCTGGATGCCGCCACGGGCAAGCAGCATTGGCAGCAGCGGGTCGGCGGCAAGTACTTTGGCTCGCCGGTCTGCG
>JAEUIK010000750.1 GCA_016793185.1 Planctomycetaceae bacterium
CTCTATGTGGGGGAAAAATGAACCCGCGATTTGTCGTCGCTATCACCGGGGCCAGCGGCGCGATCTACGCCGTGCGGTTGTTGGAAGTGCTGATCGCGGCGGGCTGCGACGTCCACCTCTCCATCAGCCCCGCCGGCCGCCTGGTGCTGAAACAAGAACTGAACCTCACCGTCGACCTCGAGAAGTTTCAACTCGCGAGTCTCTTGCCCGACCTCAAGCAGATCATGAGCGACGCGAAGTTGCGGGCAATGAGCGCCCGAGCCGGCGTCTCCAGCGATTCGAGCAACGTGCTGGCCGTGTCGACCAAAGAGCCCGGCAAGATCATCTATCACCACTTCCACAACCTGATGGCCCCGATTGCCAGCGGCTCGTTCCTGACGGAGGGGATGGTCGTTTGCCCCTGCTCGGGCGGAACGCTCAGCAGCATCGCCCACGGACTGTCGAACAATCTGATTGAGCGGGCCTGCGACGTGCACCTCAAGGAACGTCGTCGTCTCATCGTCGTTCCGCGCGAAACGCCCCTCTCGACGATCCAGCTCGACAACATGAAGCGCTGCGCCGACGCGGGCGTGGTCGTCCTGCCCGCCATGCCCGGCTTCTATCACGGCGTGAAGACCATCCAGGACCTCGTCGATTTTGTCGTGGCGCGGATTTGCGACCAATTGGGGATCGAGCATTGCCTGATGCGGCGGTGGGGAGAGTAGCCCGAGTGTGGACCCGCGTCGTCCATCTGTTGGAGTTGATCCGGTTCAGCCACACGCTGTTCGCGATGCCGTTTGCGCTGCTCTCGGCATTGATGGCCTGGACGCTCAATGTCCGGAGTGATCCGCCGATCGCCTGGCGCTGGCAGGAGCTGCTGGGGATTGTGTTGGCGATCCTTTGTGCCCGCAGCGCGGCGATGGCCTTCAATCGGCTGGCCGATCGGGAGTTCGACGCGGCCAACCCGCGGACCCGGATGCGGCACATTCCGCGAGGGTTGCTGTCGGTGCCCGCTGTGACGATGTTTGCGCTGCTCGCGGCCGCGGGCTTTGTCGCCTCAACGCTGTTGTTCCTGCCGAATCGCTGGCCTCTGTATCTATCGCTGCCGGTGCTGGCCTTCTTGCTCGGCTACAGCTACACGAAGCGGTTTACGTCGCTGGCGCACTTCTGGCTCGGAGCAGCGCTGATGCTGGCGCCGATCGCGGCCTGGATCGCCGTCCGGGGCGAAGTGAGCTGGGCCGCGGTGATCCTGGGATTGGCCGTGCTGACCTGGGTCAGCGGGTTCGACATCATCTACGCCTGCCAGGACGCCGAGTACGATCGCAGCGCAGGGCTGCATAGCGTGCCCGCCCGCCTCGGCGTGGCGGGGGCCCTGCGGGTCGCGGCCCTCTGCCACCTGGGCACGGTTGCCCTGCTGCTGGCGTTGCCGGCCGCGTATCCGTATTTCGGCGGGCTCTATTGGGCCGGCTGTGTAGGGGTGGCGGCGCTGTTGGCCTATGAGCACTGGCTCGTCCGGCCCGACGACCTGACCCGCGTGAACGACGCTTTTTTCCACGTCAACTGGGTGATCAGCCTGGGGCTGCTAGTCGTGGGGGCCTGCGATTTGTTAACTTGAGGGGTCCCCTGCGGTTTTCGTTTGGGGGGAGTGGTGTCGCCTGAGATGCGGGAGTTCATGAGATGATTCGGGCTAAGGAACCGTCGCTGCCGGAAATTCGCGCCAAAGTCGAGGCGGGCGAACGGTTGACCCTTGAGGATGGCATCTTCCTCTATCAGCCGAGCGTGCCGCTCAACGAGGTTGGCGAGCTGGCCAACCTGGTGCGCGAACGCAAGAACGGCAACTTCGCCTATTACAACATCAACACGCACCTCAACCCCACCAACGTCTGCGTCTATCGCTGCATCTTCTGCGCGTTCCGCTCCGATCTGAAGGATCCGAAGGGCTACCTCATGCCCGACGAGCAGATCCTCGAGCGGGGACGCGAGGCGGTCGAGTCGGGCTCGACCGAAATGCACATCGTCGGCGGTCTGCACCACCAGATGAAGTACGAGTGGTACCGCCACGTGATCGCATTGCTGCACCAGGCCTACCCCCGGCTCCATCTCAAGGCCTGGACCGCGGTCGAGATCAACTGGTTCCAGCATCTCACCAAGAAGCCCGTCCGCGAGATTCTCGAAGATCTCATGCAGGCGGGACTGGGGAGCATGCCGGGGGGCGGGGCCGAGATTTTCCACCCCGAAGTGCGCGACCAGATTTGCGAGCACAAGGCCGATGCGCGCAACTGGATCGACATCCACCGCACCGCTCACCAGTTGGGACTCAAGACCAACGCCACGATGCTCTATGGCCACATCGAAAAACCCTATCATCGTGTCGACCACTTGATCCGGCTGCGCGAGTTGCAGGATGAGACGGGCGGTTTCCAAACCTTCATCCCGCTGGCTTTCCACCCGGCCAACACCGGGCTCGACCACATCAAGAAGCCCTCGGGAGTGCTCGATCTGCGGACCATGGCCGTGAGTCGGCTGATGCTCGACAACTTCGATCACATCAAAGCGTATTGGATCATGCTCGGCATCGGCACGGCACAGACGGCGTTGGCCTACGGCGCCGACGATCTCGACGGCACGGTGCGCCACGAGCTGATCTACCACGACGCCGGGGCCGAGACGCCCGAGGTGCTGACGGTCGAGCAGATCGAGCGGCTGATCCGCGAGGCGGGACGCGAGCCCGTCGAACGCGACACGCTTTACCATCGCGTGGTCCGCGATGGCGATAATTGGACCTCCGGCGAGCTGATCACGACGGGCGCGTGACGAGCGAAGCGCGGCGCGCTTATCCCACATCCCCCAGCTCCAGCACCTGCCCGTAGCGCGCGAGCACCATCCTCCGGAGCCGGGCATGCTCTGGGCGCGCGAGCCCCGCGTCGGCCGCCACGAGCGCAACCGCCACGTCCCGGGCTTCTTCGAGGAGGGCCCCGTCGCGCGTGAGGTCGGCAATCCGCAGCGGGGGCATCCCATGCTGCTTCGTGCCGAAGAGATCCCCGGGCCCGCGGATTGCCAGGTCGATCTCGGCCAGTTCGAAGCCGTCGGTGGTGCGGGCGAACGCTTCAAGCCTGGCTCGGGTTTCGTCGTTCTGCGGATCGGCGAAGACTGCGCAAAAGCCGGGGTGCGAGCCGCGCCCGATTCGTCCGCGCAATTGATGGAGCTGCGAGAGGCCGAAGCGCTCGCCTCCTTCGATCGTCATCAGCGAGGCATTGGGAACGTCGACGCCGACTTCGATCACGGTCGTGGAGATCAGCACCTGGATCTCGCCGCGGCGAAACGCTTCCATGGTGTGCTGCTTGTCAGCGGCCGACATCCGCCCATGGATGCAGCCGAGGCGAAAATCAGCCAGTTCGCCATTGGCGAGCGCTTCGTACAGCGACTGCACGCTGGCGGCCTCGATCGATTCGGCTTCTTCCACGAGCGGGGCAATCACATAGCCTTGCCGTCCCGCACGCAGCTTGCGGCGAAAGAAATCCCACCACGCTTCACGCTTTTCGACCGGCGGGACGTAAGTGTTCACCTTCTGCCGTCCCGGCGGCATATCGCGGAGCGTGGAGACGTCGAGATCGCCGAAGAGCGTCATCGTCACGGTGCGTGGAATGGGCGTGGCAGTCATCACCAGGTAATGCGGGTCGACGCCTGCCTGGCGCAGCATGGCGCGCTGGCGGACCCCGAACTTGTGCTGCTCGTCGATCACGACCAGTCCCAGTTTGGTGAACTCGACGTCCTCCTGCACCACGGCGTGCGTGCCGATCACCAGGTCGATTTCTCCGGCCGAGATCTTCCGTCGCAGCTCGGTCCGTTCGCTGGCCGTGAGGCTGCCGGTCAGCAAGCCGATGCGGACGCGACCCGCGGCCAGCAGGCGCCCCAGGGTTGCCGCATGTTGGCGGGCGAGGATTTCGGTCGGAGCCATCAGCACCGCCTGAAATCCGTGCGCGACAGCCAGCAGCATGGCGTACACGGCCACCACCGTCTTGCCGCTTCCGACATCCCCCTGCAGGAGGCGATTGGTCGGAAACGGTCGATTCAGGTCGGCAGAGATCTCGGCGATCGCCTGCTGCTGCCCCGGAGTCAGCTCAAACGGCAGCAAGCGGCGAATCCGCGCATCGATCCGCGCCGTCGCCTCCAGCGGCGGCGCTTCGCCCAAGACGCGCAATCGTTGCCGGCGCACGGCCAGGGCCAACTGCAGAATAAACAGCTCCTGAAAGACGAAGCGGCGTCGCGCCTGGGCCAGCGATTCCTGGTCGCCCGGGTAATGGATCTTGCGGATCGCCCAGCGAATCGGGGCCAGATGGTGTTGTTCGAGAAACTCGGGAGGGAAAACTTCGTCGAGCAAGTCCGCGGCCAGGTCGAGCGCCGCCACCAGCGCCCGGCGAACGTGCCACTGCGCGAGCCCCTCGGTGAGCGAGTAGATCGGCAGGATTTTGCCGCCGGTCGTCGCTTCGTCCTGCTCGAGCCATTGAACGCGGGGGTGGGCCATTTGCCAGCGTCCCCCCTTGAGCACGACGCGGCCCGAGAACAGCACGCGCTGTCCGATGGCGAATTTCAGGTGCATGTAGGGCTGATTGAACCACATCGCCCGCAGCGCGCCTGTCTCGTCCTCGATCAGCACGCCCAGCACGGGGCGCCGGCCGCGGCGCAGCTCGAGGTCGGTCACCGTGCCGGCCACGCTGACCGTGGCGTCGTGCTCCAGCGAGCGAATCGTCCGCAGGTCGGTGAAGTCTTCGTAGTCGCGCGGGAAATAGAAGAGCAGGTCGAGGACGGTACGCAATCCCAGGCGGTGCAGGCCCTCGGCCATAACGGGGGTGACGCCGACGAGCCGATCGATGGGCGTGCCGAGAACTTCGAGCGCATTGGGGGCCGGCGACGACATACCGCTCGATTGTACCGGCAGGCGTCGACGAGTTCGACTCAGTGAGGAGCCGCACCACGATGGCTCAAAGACACGAAGGGGGACTCATCATTGAAACTTGGTCGTTGGGCATCGCTCACGGGGATTTCCGCAATGATCAATGACCAATTGGTTACATTCTTGGTGTCTTCGCGCCTTGGTGGTTCCTCTTCTTTTTCGATCGCCTACCGATATGGCTGGTACGCCGCCACGGCGAGCATGTCGCAGCGGTCGTTTTCGGGATGTCCGCTGTGGCCGGCGACGCGCGTGTATTTGAGGCGGTGCGTGGCGATCAACTGGTCGAGCTCGCGCCACAGGTCCTCGTTCTTGACCTCGACGAGCTTCTTCCCCTCGCGGCGTTTCCAGCCGTTGGCCTTCCACTTGGGCATCCACTCAGTGAGTCCCTTGCCGACGTAGACGCTGTCGGTGAGCAGTTCGACACGGGTGGGGCGCGTGAGGGTTTCCAGCCCTTTGACGACCGCCATCAGCTCCATGCGATTGTTGGTCGTGAGCCGCTCGCCCCCCGAGCGTTCGATCTCTTTGCCGGTCGAGGGATGGCGGAGAATGAAGGCCCAGCCGCCGGGTCCAGGATTGCCGCTGCAGGCGCCGTCGGTGAAGAGCTGGACTTCGACCTGGTTTGCGGAGTGCGGATCGGCGGCGGGTGTGGTCATGGAGTTCCGTATCAGGCGATTGGGGGAGCTAACTTACCCGCTCGGCTTCCTGGCGCTCGATAGCTTCGATCTCTTCCAGCAGCCGAGCCCGAATGGCCTCGAGCCGGGCTTCGTCCTCGATCTTCCCCCCTTGCGCGTCCGACACGTAAAAGACGTCCACCACCTGGTCGAGGTGCGTGGCGATCTTGGCCAAGGCCACGCTCAAGTTCAGCTCGAACAGCGTTCGGGCAACGCGATACAGCAAACCCTGCCGGTCGGCCGCGAAGACGTCAATGATCGTGTAATTCTCCGACGTGCTGTTGTCGGTCCGCACGCGCGTGGGCAGATTGGGGGCCGGGAGCACGCTCCGGGCGCCCCAGGTGCGGCGGAAGGCCGGCGCCCGCGACTCGCGATCCAAGAGCGCCGAACGCAGCGCCTGGCAAACGCTCTCGATCCGCGAGGCTGGCGGCTCTTCGGCAAAGTCGGGATCGTGAACAAAGAAGCGGTCGAGCACCAGCCCATCGGCCAGCGTATTGATCTGCGCGGCGAGAATCTCGAGCCCTTGGCTCGACAGTGCCCCGGTCAGGCGATGGAACACGCCCGGTGCGATGTTCTCGTGGGTGCCGACGGTGTACTCGACCGTCGCGCGCTCGGGAATAAACCGGCCGCGTGCGATCACCTCACCGCGCGGCAAGGCGTGCAACTCGCGGAGCTCGTCGGCCATTTGTTCCGGGCGCGTCGAGTTCAGGTAGTCGTGCGGCAGCGAGGCGATGATCTTGTCGTACCAGGCCAGTTCTTCGTCGGGACGCAGGCAGCTTTGGATTTTCTGACGAATCTTGGTGAGCCGCTCTTCGCTGGCAGCCGTGGTGGGTTCGCCGGCCAGGTGCCGCATCGTCCGCCGATAGAGATCGGTCAGGACCTCCGCCTTCCAGTTGTTGAGCACGCCCGGCCCGACCGCGGAAATGTCGGCCGCGGTGAGCAGGTACAGCATCTGCAGGGCGTCGGGCGAGCCGACGTCGACGGCGAATTTGACGATCACCTGGTCGTCGCTCGTATCGCGGCGAAACGCCAGGTGCGCCATCATCAGGTGCTTGTGCACCAGGAACTTCAGCAGCTCCGTCTCTGGCGGCGACAGCCGCAGGCGGGCGCCGGTCTCGGCGGCAATCTTCAGCCCCAGCTCGCTGTGGTCCTCGACAAAGCCCTTGCCGAGATCGTGGATCAGGAGCGCCAGGTGGAGCGTCCGCTTGTGCTTGAGATTGCGATAGACGCGTCCCAGGGTGCCGTCGTTGAAGCGGAACTGCGTCACCAGGTCGACGGCGCGCAAGCTGTGCTCGTCGACGGTGAACTTGTGATACTCGTTGAACTGCAACAAGCACCGCGCGTGCGTGAACTGCGGGATGACCCGCTCCAGCACGCCCACCTGGTGCATGCCGCGGAGCATCTCTCCCAGCCGCGCGGGCTGCGCCATCAACGACAGGAAATGCCGCACCGCGGCGTCGCTCAGCTCGTTGGGCCCCTCGGGCAATTCCTGCGCTTCCTGGCGGATCGTCTCGAACGTCGGCTGCGAGACGCGCTTATCGTACAAGTTGGCCAGATCGGCCAGCCGGAGCATCTCG
>JAEUIK010000759.1 GCA_016793185.1 Planctomycetaceae bacterium
CCCGAGCCAGGGTGGCCTCGAGCGTAGTCAGCACCTCTTGCTGATGGAGAACACGGCTCTCGTTCTCGACCTGGCGCTGACTGTTTGCCTGCGAGACGAGATAGTTCACGACAAGCAGAAGGACGATCAGGCCCAAGCCGGCCACCGTTGCCAGGTGGAGCTTGGGCAAGCGCGCCCGCGTTGAGATCGTGGTCGTCATTTGCAGCTACCTGGCTGCCAAGCTGGGTGCTCCGGTGCGCCGCGCCGCGACTGCCCCGCGCTAGGGAGTTTCCAAGACCCACTGCACCGCGTGCTTCGTCAGCTCCATCGCATTCTTCAGTTCCAGCTTTTCCTTGATGTGCTCGCGATGCGTTTCGACGGTTTTCGGACTCAACTCCAGCTTGGTTGCGATCTGCCGGCTCGTCAAACCCTGGCCGATCATCTCGAAGATTTCTATCTCGCGATCGCTCAACCGTTCGAGCGGGGAGGCGAACGGCGCGGCCTTCGAGCCGACAGCCATCTGCAGCATTCGGTCAGTCATCGACTGGCTCAGATAGATCTTGCCCGACAGGACGGTGCGCACGGCCTGGACGATCGTCCGAATCGCTTCATGTTTGCTGACGTATCCCATCGCCCCGGCCCGGAGGGCACGCTCGGCAAACAGGGACTCGTCGTGCATCGAAACCACCAGCAACTTGAGGTCGCGATACGTCTCGCGAAACTCCTTGATCAGCTCGATGCCGTTCCCGTCCTTCAACGCCAGGTCGATGGTCGCCACGTTGGGCTCGGTCGTCGCTGCCAACTGCCGGGCTTCCGTGGCCCCGCTGGCTTCGCCACAGACTTCAAAATCGGGTTGGGTGGAGATCAGCCCAATCAGTCCCTGCCGCAGCAACGGATGGTCGTCGATGATCAGAATGCGGACGGGCGTCGAGTCTGTGACCATAGTGAACGTCTCGCCAAGGACATCGTTTCCGGGGCGCCGGATGCGGAACGCTTCAGGAGGTGAGCCCGCACCGACGGCAATGGAGGGCCGTCGAGAATTCGCGGTCCATGCCGTTCAAGGTAACAGAGTTGGCTCCCCGGTGCCACGACAGCCCGCCGCGGCACCGATGCCAAAATCCATCGGCTTCAGGACTTACCGCAATTCTCGCCAACGTCCCAGACGTCATGGAATAGGTGATTAGCTGATGCGTAACTAGGAAAGAATTCCTACTTAATAATACGCAAACACTTCATGTTTTTTGACTCGTAATGCCATTACGATCTGGTGATATTCCGAAGTTTTTTGGGTATTGAGCATCCGGGAAAACCTGACTGTTTATTACGTTTTCGTAAGGGTACGCAGTGCCTTGCGCTCGGACGATTCTGGCTGGGGGATGCTGGATTCCGACCGAGAGCCGGGAGGTGAGCCCGTGCCGCACCGAGGAGGGTGCCCCCGACTTTCTCACCGACCGGGACCTCGAGTGGTGGGCGCTGAGATCGCGATTCCAGCCACCCGACGCAAAGACGCAGTTGCAGCGCACTGCCTTGCTCGCCGACACCGCCAAGCCGCTCTCCTGCCAATCGCCATAAACAACTATCCCCCAATGCGTTGCAGCGCTCCGGTTAGTCTCTTGCCACGCCAGTGCATCGGCCGCCTCTGGAACGCCTGGACGCGGTGGTGCGTGCTTCCGCGTACGGCCTTTTCGCTGGTTGAAGGCAGGCCGAACCCCCACGGCGGGTTCACTTCTGAATTCCCGGAACGCGCATGCCACGCATCGCATCAGGTGCGACGATGAGCTCTACGGACGTGACCCGGCCAGTCCCACGGGGCGACCGCGCCGGCTTCGTGACCTACTTTCGCTCGGACGTCACGGCGGGGTTTCTCGTCTTCTTGATCGCATTGCCGCTGTGCCTGGGGATTTCCGTCGCCTGCGGTTTTCCGCCGATCGCGGGCATCTTCACCGCGATTCTCGGCGCCGCCATCACCACGGTCCTGAGCGACTCCGAGCTCACCATCAAGGGGCCGGCCGCGGGATTGATTGTGATCATCGTGGGGTGCGTTGAGGACTTCGGCGGGGACGGCGTCCTGGGGGGCTTCAACGCGGCCGACATGTCGGCTTACCGAATGGCCCTGGCGGTTGGGACTGCCGCCGCTTTGCTGCAGATCGCGTTCGGCCTGGGGCGCGCCGGAATCCTCGGCGAGTTTTTTCCCGCGGCAGCCGTGCATGGGATGCTGGCGGCGATCGGCGTAATCATCATCGCCAAGCAGATTCCGGTTGCCCTGGGAGTCGAGGCGCGGGGAGAGCCGCTCGAGCTACTCTGGGAGTTGCCGCACATCGTGCTCGAGGCGAATCCCGCCATCGCCCTGATTGGCGTCGTGAGCATGGCGGTGATGTTCAGCTGGCCCCGTCTGCGGCGGGCCGTCCCCCGGCTGAATGCGGTACCGGCGCCGCTGATCGTGCTGGTCATCGCCGTGCCGCTGGGGATGTTCTTCGACCTGATGCATCAGCACTCGTATTTTCTGCAGGGGCATAAGTATCAGCTGGGCGAGCAGTACCTGGTCACGATGCCCGACCGGCCTTTTGGCATGTTTCAGCACATCGTGTTTCCGGATTACGCGGCATTGGCGCTGCCGAAGGCGTGGAAATGGGTGCTGATGTTCTTCATTGTGGGGAGCCTCGAATCGCTGCTCAGTACCAAAGCCGTCGACCTGATCGATCCTTGGCGGCGCAAGACGAACCTCGACCGCGATATGACCGCCGTCGGCATCGCGAACCTGGCGTGCTCGCTGGTCGGTGGCCTCCCCATGATTTCGGAGATCGTCCGCAGCAAAGCCAATATCGATAATGGTGCCCGTACCCGTTTTGCCGACCTCTGGCACGGGGTCTTCCTGCTGCTCTGCGTCGCTTTGATTCCGACGATCCTGCACCGGATCCCGTTGGCAGCCTTGGCCTCGATGCTGGTTTACACGGGCTATCGCCTGGCACACCCCTCGGAATTTCTGCACGTTTATCATATCGGCCGCGAGCAGCTCATCGTCTTTGTGGTGACGTTGATCGGCGTGTTGGCCACCGATCTGCTCATCGGGGTGGCTTTGGGGATCGCCGTCAAGCTGGTGATTCACGTGGCTAACGGGGTGCCGCTGCGGTCGCTTTTTCGCCCTTCGCTCGATGTCTCCGCGGTCGACGAACGGACGGTGCGCATCTCGCTGCGCGATTCGGCCGTCTTCAGCAACTGGATTCCGTTCCGCCGCGAGCTCGAGCAGGTCGGGCTGCTGCAGGGCATGAACGTGGTCGTCGACTTGACCGACACCCAACTGGTCGATCACAGCGTGATGGACAAGTTAGCGGCCATGCAGCATGATTTCGCCCAACGAGGGCTGAGCCTCACCGTCACCGGGCTCGAGCTGCATCGCCAGCTCTCGCCGCACGAGCACTCGACACGGAAACGCGGTCTGGCCCGCATCCGGCGGCTGACCGTGACGGGCGCCGCCGAGCTCGAACCGCGGTTGGCGGCCGAGTTCATCGGCCGCGGTGCCACCGGCTACACCTCGATTCCGTGCACGGGCATTGGTCGCCGACAGATTCTGGGGCAGGAGCCCCCCATCGAGCGCCAGTTTCGCATGGAAGTGATCCTTCCCAAGAACGTCTGCGACGACATTCTGGCCTACTTGCGCCGCGAGATTCTGCCCTCGCAGCACGTGACGGCGTGTGTGGAAGTCGTCGATGTGGTTTGCGTCGACGCGTTTGTCAGCGAGAGCGTTGCCTTGGACGGGGGGCTCGAGTCGGCGCCGACCAGGCTTTCCAGCAACGGAAGCCCCGGCTCAACCCTCGCCGCCTCGGTGACCTCCGACGCCGCAGGCACGGAGGCCGCGATTGGCAGCTCCAGTATCGATCGGCCGGGCGAGCCCACGGTTGACGTTCTCAGCGGGCTGCTCACGGGCCGCGACGCACTGGCGAAATGATCACGAAGGTCGCAGTCGCGCAAGCCCTGCGAAACCTCGCGCCGCACGGGATGTGCTTCCCCGCTGCAAGGCAAGCGCGTCGGGGCTGGGCTGCTGTCAGGCGATGATCGGGTGCACGACGTTGCCAGCGACGTCGGTCAGGCGGAAACTCCGCCCATTGTGCTTGAACGTCAACTCCGTGTGGTTGATGCCGAGCAGATGCAGGATCGTCGCGTGCAGATCGTTGACACTGACGCGGTTCTCGACGGCTTTATGCCCCAAATCGTCGGTGGCACCGTAGTGCGTTCCGCCGCGGACGCCTCCTCCGGCAAACCAGGTGGTAAAGGCGTGCGGATTGTGGTCGCGCCCCGTCCCCCCTTTTTGCACGATCGGGAGCCGGCCGAATTCACCATTGCACACGACAAGCGTCGAATCGAGCAGGCCGCGCTGCTTCAGGTCAGTCAGCAGGGCCGCGATCGGCTGGTCGGTCTCTCGGGCGAAACCGGCGTGATTCTTGACGATGTCCGCATGGCCGTCCCAGCTCCGCTCGTTTTCCATGCCGCCACTGTAGATCTGCACGAAGCGGACGCCGTTCTCCACGAGCCGCCGCGCCGTAAGAACCTGCTTGGCAAAGTGCGCGCACTGGGGATTGTCGAGGCCATACAGCGCCCGAATGTTGGCCGGCTCGCGGTCGATATCCAGCACCTCCGGAGCGACCATCTGCATCCGGTAGGCGAGCTCGAAGCTCTCCACTCGAGCCGATAGATCGGCATCGTGCGTCGCCGCGGCCTGACGGGCGTTGAGCTTGCGCAAGAGATCGAGCTGTGCCCGTTGAGTCTCGCCCGCCAGATCACTGGGGGGCGCGAGATTGTTGATCGGCGCTCCCTGGGCGTTAAGAGCGGTCCCTTGGAAAACGCCGGGCAGGAAACCCGCTCCCCAGTTCTGGGCATGCCCCTTGGGCAACCCGCGTCCCAGCGTGTCGTACATCACCACGAAGCCGGGGAGGTTCTGGTTTTCGCTTCCCAGGCCGTAGGTCACCCAGGCGCCGACGCAGGGAAAGCCCATTCGGCTCATGCCCGTGTTGATTTGAAACAGCGCCGGCGAGTGATTGTTGGTCTCGGTGAAGCACGAATGAATGAACGCCATATCGTCGACGTGCTGGGAGATCGCCGGAAAGATCTCCGCCGCCCACGTTCCCGACTGGCCGTGCTGCGCGAACTTGAACGGGCTCTTCATCAACGGGCCGACTTGCTCGGTGAAGAACCCGGTGTTCTTATCGAACCCGGGGAGTTCCTGTCCGTCGTGCGCGGCCAGCTCGGGCTTGTAGTCCCACGTGTCGACCTGGCTGGGGCCGCCGTTCAGGAAGAGCCAGATCACGCTCTTGGCCTTAGCCGGAAAGTGCGCGATTCGCGGAGCCAGCGGGTTGAGCGCTCCCGTCGCAGCTTGCGCGGTGGAGCCCAGCAAGCCCTGCTGCTCCAGCAGTCCGGCGAGCGCGAGGAGGCCGCATCCCGATCCCGCCCGCCGCAAGAACTCGCGGCGACTACGGAAAGCCGGACTCGGAGTGGCAAACCAGTGAGGAAGCAAGTTCATAGCCAATCGCCCGCTCCGGTGTCCTCGATGGCAGGCCTTCACAGGGCCGGCCGTTGTTCAATTGTGGCTGGCCTCTACGAGGCCGGCTCTGGGCAGCTGCCCTTTGGTTCCGCGATTACCCGCCGTTCCGCTAGTCCACGTACATAAACTCGCTCAGACAGAACAATGCCTGGCAGTAATCCATGAGCGCGAGCTCGGCGGCCTGGTCGTGGCCATCGCCGCGGTGCCGCGCGCCTTGCTCCTTCAGGAATTCGACCCCGGAGGCCAGTTCGTCGGCGTCCGGAGCACGCGACAACGTGTAGGCGTACCCCCGCGCGATCACGGCCTCGGGTTCGGCGCCCACTTCCCGCACCAGCCGTTTCGCAAGCCCTGCGGCGTAGGCACGGACCTGCGGATTATTCATCATCAGTAACGCTTGGGGAGCCACGGTGGTCGATCCGCGCAGTCCCATGCTTTGCAACGGCTCAGGCGCGTCGAACAGCACCATCATCGGGATCAACTGGCTCCGTTTGACCGTGAAATAGATGCTCCGCCGGCGATGCCCTTCGTCGAGGGTGCCCGGTCCGAAGGGGGTCGGATCGAGCAGGCCGCTGGTCGCCAGCATCGCATCGCGAATGATTTCTCCTTCCAGCCGGCGGCGGTTCCAGCGCCAATAGCTGCGATTGTCGGAGTCGACAGCGAGCGATTCCTCTCGGGGTTCGGCCGACTGTTGATAGACGGCGCTCGTCATGATCAGCCGATGAATCGGCTTGAGCCGCCAGCCGTTGCGAATCAGCTCGCCCGCCAGGTAATCGAGCAGTTCAGGATGTGACGGTCGGGCCCCCTGCGAACCGAAGTCGCTGGGCGTGGTTACGATGCCTTGCCCCAGGTGATGCTGCCAGAGTCGATTGACGATCACCCGCCCCAGCAGCGCGCCGGCGCCAAAGTCGACGTCGGT
>JAEUIK010000774.1 GCA_016793185.1 Planctomycetaceae bacterium
TCGCTTCGACAAAGATATTGGGCATGTCCCCCTGGGCGATCGCGATTTCCGCGACGGTGCTCTTGCCCTTGAGCCGCAGCACCTGGGGCGGCGCGTAGACGCCGTTCACCGGACGCACGAACAGATAGACCGTGCTTCCCACATGATCCGCATTGATCAGCAGCCTGGCCGTGTCCCCGGGGCGATATTCGTTCTTGTCGGGAGTCACCTCCAGGTGGGCGAAGCGGAAACCACTCCCGTCGAAGCCCTGCCCGATGATCGTGAAGACGTAGGCCCCTTCGATCGTCTGCCCCTGGCTGTCGGGAAGTCGATAGACGAGCCGATACTGTCCGGCCTGGGCCGCCTGGATTTCTTGCGACGCCATGCCATCCGCGTCGGTCGCCACGGACCACTTCTCAACCGACTGCTCGCGGGGCTGACGCTGTGCGTCGTACGTGACGCGGAATAGCTCGAACTCCCCTTGTCCCGCGACGCCCTGGCCGTCGAGTGTCTTGGCAGCGGCGTGGGCCTCGATCTTGTCGCCGACACGATAGTACCCGCGCCCGACCCAGGTGGTGACCTGAAACGGCCGCCGCGCCGCCATCACTCTGCCCGTGCCCACGATGGTGCGCCGCGAGCGATCGGTGACTTCGGCCGTGATCTCGTACTTGTGATCCTGGTCGCCGTGCAATTCCTTGGCAATCGCCGAATCAATCTCGATCTTGGCAGTGCCATCGGAACCGATCTCGACCTCGTTCTCGCTCACGACCTCGGGGGGGCCTGGATGAAAACCCCACCAGGGCGGAATCGGCCGCAGACAGCCCCAGCGATTCCAGCCGGGATACCAGTCGTAGTTGACGCCCAGCCAGGCGTAGCCGCGCCCATACAGCCAGTCCCAGGGCATGATCGGGTACCAGCGTTCGACGTGCGGCGAGCGGAGGACCTTGTACTTCACCTTGGCGTCAGTCACGGGCGCGCCAAAGTAGTACTCGGCCTTGATCGTGGCCGTGAACTTGTCGCCGAGTTGAATCGGTTTGTCGGGGGCGGCGATCGAGACCTCGAACTCGGGCTTCTTGTACTCCTCGACGCGGAAGCTGCCGCCGCCGATTCCCTGGACGAAGATTTGGTAGACGCCGAGCTTGGCAGCGGAGTCGAGAGGGAATTCGCCCGTTAGTCCGCCGTATTCGTCGGCGGTGAAGTGCTTCTCCAGCGCTTTCTCGCCGCGCGGATCCTGGATTTCGACGACGAAGTCCTTGCCGGCGAAGGGGGACTTGTCGGGCTGATCGTACTTGGACTGCGCTACCCAGATCTTGAACTCGACCTTGTCTTGGGGGCGATACACGGGGCGATCGGTAATGGCCAGCGCTTTGGTCACGTCGTAGACCGAGTCGTCGCGCGCGCCGCTCCAGACATGGTTGAAGCCGAGGTACGCCAGACGCCCCGCCTCGGTGCGCGCGACGGCAAACCACTGGTAGTTGTAGGCTTCCTTGCCGAGCTTGGGTTCCCACTTGATCAGGGCTTGCCCGTTGGTGTCGGTGAACTCGGCGAAGTTCTTGGTCTCGATGCGCGGTCGCTTGCCGGCCTGATGTTCCACCCGATAACCAAAATACTCGACGTTGGCCTTGGGGATCGGCGCGCCCGTGACCGCGTCGGCGACGAGGTAGTAGGCGCCCCCTTCGATCGGTTTTTGCGCCAACACGGTGTCGGCCACCCAGAAGACAATGTGGCTCGTGTTGCCATCGGCCATCTTCGCCGTGACCCAGTACGCGCCAGGTTTCTGCAGTGGCGAGGCGATCGTAATCCGGCGATCCAGATGGTTGGGGCGGGGGGCCAGGTCGAGCTGCCAGTTGGCCACCTGCTGGCCCAAGTACTTCTGCTGGTTCTCTTCGAGTAGCCGGTATCCGAGCTCGGTGATATTGAGCCGTTGCCAGTCGAGCTGCTGCGGGTTGCCGCGCAGGTAGGCCTTCACGTCGTTCAGAAGTTGCGCGACGCGAATCTCCTGCGCTGTGAACTTGACCTGCTTGCCGTTACGAAAGACGAACTCGACGCTGGCCCCGCGACCGGCAGGCTGCGTGTTGGCCGTCTCGAAACGCCCGAAGTTGCCGACGATTTGATCGAGCTGTTGCTGCAGGAATTTCTTCTGGTCGCCGGCAGCTAAGGCGATCGCGGTCCGGAAATACTCGGCGGCGCGGGGATACTGGCGGCGATTCTCGAATTCGCTGGCCAATTGAATCAACGCGGTGACGCCTGAATCCGCTTCACGCCGCTCGGCCACGCGCTGGTAGATCCGGATATAGTTGAATTCCTCGGGCAGCTTGAACCGCGCAATGCCGGTGGCAAGGCGGGCGATCGTTTCGTCTTCGCCGAGGGTTTCGAGCGCGAACGGGCCGGTCTTTTCGTCCGCGGGCTTTCCGCCGGCCACTTCGACGTCGGTGCGGGGCAGAACGATGCCAAATTCGCGGATCGTCTGGACGCCGAATTGCGAGCGCAAAAAGTCGGCCAGGCGCAAGTCGGCCGCGCTGGCGCTCCGCGGGTCGATCCGGCCGGCCTCCGTCAGGCACCAGCGCCAACGTTGGCCGTCGTTCTTGGCCGCGGCGTACGTTTCCGGCACCTCGTAATAGACCGGAGTACCGTCGGCGTGGACCGGCGCGCCGAGCCGCTCGCCGCCGCGTCCCCATCCCTCTTCGTAATCGGGGAAATGCTCGAGATCGGTCAGCACCTGCAGCTCCCACGCTTGCGTCGAATTCTTCCAGATGTCGGCCCACTCGAGATAGAACCGGGCCCGCTCCCCGGGCGAGAGGTCGGCGGGGAGCTGCTGGGCCGCCTGAGCAATCAGCCGCAGCGCGCGGACTCGGTCGCGGGCAGCGGCGTTGGCCACGTTGCCGCCGCCACGGTGGTGGCCGCGCTCGAACTTGCCGGCAATCAGAAATCCAAAATGCTGAATCTGGGTGTACTGCCGGGCCGCTTCCACCAGCAGCCGCCAATGGTCAGG
>JAEUIK010000788.1 GCA_016793185.1 Planctomycetaceae bacterium
GAAAGACGAAATTCGGGTGCGCGGCAGCTCCCGCGAGATTGTCGAGCGTACCGGTCGAGCAGTCGTCGACCACCGTCACCGCGTGCCCTTGCGCCAGTAACGCATCGACCAGATGGCTGCCGATGAAGCCCGCGCCGCCGGTGACCAGGATTCGCTTCACGTGGGTTCTCGCAGGCCGAGGGAGACGGAGCACTAACCGCGCGAATCGCCCGCGTGGTCGGCGTCGCTCGCTCCGGCCGCCGGGGCGTGGGAGCCGTGGGCCGAGTGCTGGCCGTGCCCCGCGGCGCCATGTCCAGCCGGACGCCCGCCCGCCGCGATCTGCCGATCCTCGACGGCCTTGGCCACCAGCGAGGCGATGATCGACACGCCCAGCAATCCGAGGACCACGACCAGCGACGCCCAGGGAGCGATCAGGTGTTCGCCATGCCCGACACCGAGCAGGTCGGCGATCGTTTCCGATTTGTGGACGGCAAATTCCGAGAGCATCTTGAAACCGACGAAGACGAGGATCGCGGCCAGCCCGTACTTGAGATAGCGGAACAGATCCATCACCCCCGCCAACAGGAAGTAGAGCGCCCGCAGGCCGAGGATGGCGAAGACGTTGGAGGTGAAGGCGATGAAGGAGACATGCGGGGCGTTCTTGTCCTTGAAGACGCCGAGGATGGCGGGCACGCTGTCGACGGCAAAGGCCACGTCGGTGCTTTCGACGACCAAGAGCACGAGGAACAGCGGCGTCATGCAGAGCTTGCCCGCCTCGCGGACGAAGAAGTGCGAGCCGTGATCCCCCTTGGCGACGGGAAACATTTTGCGGGCGACCCGGAGGATCGGATTCTTCTCGGGATCGGGATCGGCCTCTCCCTGGAAGGCGAGCTTGAAGCCGGTGTAGATCAGGAACAGACCGAACACCACGATCACCCATTCGAGCGACTGCAGCAGCCCGACTCCGACGAGCACGAAGGTCAACCGCATGAAGACGGCGCCCAGGATGCCCCAGAAGAGGACGCGGTACTGGTACTTCTTGGGAACCTGGAAGTAGCTGAAGATCACGGCGAAGACGAAGACGTTGTCCATCGACAACGACCATTCGATCAAATAGCCGGTCAGGAACTCGATGGCGGGCTGCTGGCCGAAGAGGTAGTAGATCAGCCCATTGAAGACCAGGGCCAGGCAGCACCAGACGGCCGTGGCCAGCCCGGCCCCGCGCAGGGTCGGTTCCTTGGCGCTGCGGTGAAAGACCCCCAGATCCAGGAACAGCAGCACTGCGACCATTCCCCCGAAGGCCAGCCAGTACCAAAGCGGGGGAGTCGTGATGAGGGGGGCAAGTGCGAACGGCATTCGGCAAGCGACTCCTCGGGCGATACGGCCGCGCCACCCACGTCGGTTGGCCGTTCCCGGTGAACAAGATCACAGTTTGAAGTTGTGTAGCATCATAGAGTTACTGGCGTTCAGGGGCAACGGCCGCCCCGCGGGCGTCGCTCGCAGCGGCGGTCAATCGATGTCGGGTCGGGGCCCTGCAATCGCGGGCCGACTGACGAGCAGCCAGATGGTCGGCGCCACCACGAGCGCGATTCCGGCCAGGTCCCAGCCGTCGAACCGATGGCGCCAGAACACCATATCCAAAGCCAGCGCGAAGGCGACCTGCGTGAGCGCGACGACCGAGACTTTGGCGGGGGGGCCGGCGGCGAAGGCTTTGGTCAGGAAGATCTGCCCCACCGTCGCGCACACGCCCAGCCCCAGCAACAAGAAGACCACCGAGACGCTGAACTGCGAACGCGCCGCGACCGTCGGAAGGTTACAGAGAACCAGGGTGCCGCAGGTCAGCATGGCCACGCCGGAAAAGTGCGCCACGACGGCCCGCGCGCTCAGATGCTGCAGGCGATGCAGCCCAAGCATGGCAATGGCCGTGAAGACCGAGCCGAGCAGCACGACCGCGGCGGCCGCGTTGCCGTCGAGCGATTGCGGACGTTCGAGCACCACCACGCCGCTCAGGCCGACGACGATCGCCAACCAGACCGAGAGCCCTGGGATTTCGCCCAAGAGCGGCCACGAGAGCAGCGCCACCCAAATGGGAAACACATTCGAGATCGTCAGCACTTCGGCCAAGGGGAGCTTCTGCGCGAGCGCGTAGAACGTGCAGACCATGCTCACGCTCCCCGCCAGGCTGCGCATCCAGAGCGTCCAGGGACGCCAGAAAACGAGGCGCGCGCCGCTGGCATGCACCAACCCCACGGCAAAAACGAGCGCCATGCCGCTGCGAACCAGGGCAATCAGGCGCCAATCCAGATGCGGCGCGAGCGTGCGGGCGAAGGCCGCCATGCCGGCGAACGCCACGGCCGCCAGCAGCATCCAGAGGTAGGGGCGCGCGGTTGCTGCGTGGGGCGCATGCGGCGCAGCAATCGGCAAAGTCTCACGGGCGGCACCGCTCGGGGCCGGGCCCGAAGCCGCCGCGCCCTCCGTGGCGCCAGTGGTCACTGCCGGCTCCCTGTTGAGCGTTCGCACCAAGCCCGCAGGTGAGTTCCTCTCCGTCGAAAGGGGCGTCGCGCCCCGTGAGCCTGGATCACACCTGGTCCTTGAGGGCCTTCAAGGCTTGAATCTTGACGACGTTGCGGGCGGGCTTGGCCTTGAACACGGTCGGCTGCTTGGTGATCGGGTGCAGGCCTTCACGCTCAGGCGTGGCGGGCTTGCGGTTGACCGTGACCTTCAGCATGCCGGGCAGCGTGAAGACGCCGGGGCCCGATTCGCCGAGGTTCCTCACGATCAGGGCCGAGAGCTCCTCGAGGAAATTGGCTACCTGCTGGCGGTGCAGACCGGTCGTCTCGCTCAGAGTCGAGATGATTTCGGTTTTGTTGAGCGCCTTTTTGGGCGTAGTCGCGTTCTCGCTCATCGCCATCCTCCTGGTGAATGCCGCTTTTAAGGGGAAGCAAACCGCGTGCCTCGTGACCGCGGTGCCCTCTCGATGGGGGGCCGCCCACGAGCTTCCAAGCTTACTTCATTTGTGAAGGAATCAGAACCCGGTCCGCTTGCGTGGCCGGTGGCGCCGGCTGTAAGTGATTGTTCTGTTTCGTGTTGCGCACGGGAATCCGCCGTCGGCAAGGATGGGTTTCGAGTTGCCGCGCGAGGTCGGCCTCGTACCGGCCAGGACGGCTCGTAGGCGTTAGCGCGATGGCAACGACTCTACCGACACCGCGGTCTCGCGCGGCGTTGGTCGGTCCGACAGGCTCAGGCGATGCACCAATTCCACGAACTCGCCCGCCTGCTGATGGCGATTGAAGTTGGCCACCACGTAGTCCCGTCCGCGCTCCCCCATCTCCTGGGCTTCGGCCCGGTTGCGGCACAGATAGCGGGCCGCGTCGGCCAATTGGGCATCGTCGCCGGGGGTGACGAAAATCCCAGCCTGGGCCGCTTCGACGACTTCGCGAATCACACCGTCGATCCCCAGGATGGTGGGCCGGCGGGCTGCCATATAGTCGAAGATCTTGTTGGGGTAGGTGGTGCTGAACAGCGGGATATTCTGCAGCGTGGCGACGCAGGCGTCCGAGCCTGCCAGCACCCGCCCCACTTCGTTCTTGGGGAATGAGCCGGCGAAGGTCACGTTCGGAAGCTTCATTTCGGCGGCTTGCCGCTCGAGGTTGGCGCGTTCCTTGCCGTCGCCAATCAAGACGAAGTGGATGCTCGGTTCATCGCGCACCCGTTCGGCGGCGCGGAGGATCGTCGGGATGTCGTTCGCCATGCCGAGTGCGCCGGCATAGGTGATGACGAACTTCTCGGCCACCCCAAGTTTCTCGCGGAACGGGCGGCCGTCGAGATCGAGCGGAAACATGTCCGGGTCGACCCCGTTGGGAATCAGGGTGACCTTCTCGGGCGGAATGCCCTTGTTGATCAGATACGTCCTGTAGGCGGGCGAGTTGACCAGCAGGTGCGTCGCCCGGGCGTATAGGAATCGCTCGAGCCAGCGCGAGAGCTTGATCAGCACAGGGTTGGTGAGCACACCCATCTCGATGGCGAACTCGGGCCAGAGGTCGCGAATCTCGAGCAGAAACGGCCGCCGCCGCAAGGCCGCGATCAGCCAGGCGCTGGCCGCCTGGAACAAGGGGGGGGAGGTACCCATCACCAGGTCGGGCTTGCCTGCCTTCCAGCCGGCCCAGACGCTGGTGAGCATGAACGTGACAAACGAAAAGACGCGCCAGACGAAGCCCTTGTGGAGGGTGGGATAGGTGTAGGCGCGGAGGACGCGAATCTTGCCGATTTGCTCGTGCGTGACCAGCCCCCCTCCCGTGTTGGTCTTCTGACCGGTGAGGTAGCTGAGGTCGCTGGCGACGATGGCGACGCCATCCCCTTCGTCGACGAGGTGCGAGGCGAGCTCGAAGTGCCGCGTTCCCCCGGCCTGATTGGGACCGACGAAGGCCTGGTGAATGAGCAGGAGGTCCATACGTTTTTTCAGTCGCTGCCGATGCCCCGGACCAGAGACGAATCCCGCGCGATTTCAGGCAACTCTACGCCAAAAAATCGGGGGCGCGATGGGAACGCCTAGGATAATCGGCTGAGGCCTGGTTGCAAGCCGCCAGGCGCGTGCAGGCAGGAGGGATCTCGCGCCACGAGGTTCGTGTCTGAGCCCTATTCGTCCCAGACCCCCTCGGGGATCGGCTTGGCCTCGACCACCTCGATCAAGACCTGATCGGGGGCTTCGACCAGAAAGCTCTTCAGCTGGTACGCCTCGCGGAACGTGATCGGCTCGACGATCTTCGCGCCGGCGGCCTTCATCCGCTCGAACTCAGGCTCGAGCTTGCGATAGGAGAACGCGATCCGATCGATCGGGCGTCCCCGGGTCGGCTTGATCTCCTTCAACGGCGGATCGGGCCACCACGGGGGAGATTTCTCGACGTCGGGCTTGCCGAAGAAAATCATGATCACGTTGTCGCACTGGATCGTGTTGATCCAGATTTTATCGAGCGTCGACATATCGCCCGCCGGCTTGGGGACGTTCGCCCTGCGCGGCTTGATGCCCAGGTGCTTCGCGTACCAGTCGGTCGTGGCGTTCACGTCGTCGCAGAAGAAGTGCACGTGGGCGAAGCGGTGGTGCCCCATGGTGTTGATCTCGATGAGCTCTTTGTCGGGGCCGGAGATGTACATGTAGAAGTTGTCGTTGCCCGGCAGCGGCGACAGCGGCGTGTGAATGTCGACGTTGTGCCGCTTCCACCATTCGTATTCGTTCTTGACGTCGACGCCCCCCCAGCCGATGTGCCAGATGCCGGTGTCGAGTTTCGATTCGGGCGGCGTCTCGACTTGGTTGAGGAGGATGAACGAGCGCTCGGTGAACAGGGCGTCGCTCACGCCCCGAAATTTGACCGGCACCGCCCCGAACACGCGACGGTAGAACTGGATCGACTTTCCCGGGTCGGTCACATTGAGCTGCACGTGATGAAAGCGCGCTGGCTCGGCCTGGGCAGCCGCTGGCCCAGCGGAGCACGCCAGCACGACGGCGCCGGCCAGGCAGATCCACGCGACGTGCTTACGTCGGACGTAACTCATGTTTCCCCCAAAGCGGTATGAGCCTGATGATCGCTACAAGGTCTTGAGATACTCGAGCACGGCCTGCTTCTCGTCCTCGCTCAACGCATCGGGAAAGGTGTGCCCCGCGGCGCTTTTGCCCGCGAGCGAGGTATCAAAATACCGTCGCTTCTCGCTGATTTCGAGTTTCTTGTCGAGGCTGTCGAACGTCGCGACCTCGAGCCCGACCTTGGCCTGGTCATAGCCATCTTCGGTGCGCAGCCAGACCTTGGGCCGTTCCGGCGAATGCAGCACGTGCC
>JAEUIK010000229.1 GCA_016793185.1 Planctomycetaceae bacterium
CCCCGTCGGTTTCCGGCTCATCCACCAGGCGACCGCGCCGCCAATCAAGAGCGGGAAGGCCGCCTGTTGCCAGACGATTTGCCGGCTGCCAATGCCAAAGCCGACCATCAGCGATCCATCACCCCCGCCGATGGGCAGTGCCAGATTCGCCCGATGGCAACCAGCGATCAGGGCGACTAGCGCGCATGCTGCGAGCAGCCAACGCGCCCGCCGTCCGCTGCGCCGCGCCATCCGGGCGAGCACCAACGCCGCGGCCACCGGCGGCAGCAGCAGTGAAGTCTCGAAGCACAACTGCACCAGGGCATGTGCCGCCGGCGAGGTCCGATCGAAGAGGGAATCGCGCGCCGTCGAGAGGACCAGCGCCATGCTGCTGTAATAGGCGACCCAGCAGAGGATCAACAGCGGGACCGGCGCGACGATGAACGTCCACACCGGGTGCCGCCCCGCAAACGTGCGGGCGCGGAACTGCAGCACCGCGGCTTCGGCCAATTCGGTTTCACTTCCAAAACTCTCGATAACTTTGGTCGCTGGCATGTCAGCCTCCTTGCTGAAGTGCGCGGACGAAAGATCCTCGTAGTGATCGGCCCATTCGCCGACCACCCGTTCGACGTAGCTGGGGGGCAGCCCCCGGCGCAACAGCTCGCGCCGCAGACGCTCAAGCGGAAGCGGGGCAAGCATGGCCGGCTCCTCCAATCGCCTGGTTGACGGCCTGCACCACCCGCCGCCATTCCGACCAGGTTTCGACCAGCCGGCTTTGGCCGCGGGCCGTCACTCGATAGACGACGCGGCTGCGTCCGTCGAGCTTTTCGCGGCGGCTCGATAAATGGCCCGAGGCCTCGAGCTTGTGCAGCAGAGGGTAGATACAGCCCTCGCCGAATGCCAATTCCTCGTTGCTGGCCCTGCGGATCGACTGCACCAGGTCGTAACCGTGCATCGGTCGCTCGGCGAGCAGCCTGAGAATCAAGAGCTCAGGCACGCCATTCAGAAACTCGGGATTTGAGCGCTTCACGGAGGTACCCACGCTTCCTTGCGAAGAAGCCGGGAGAATCCCGGCGCTCGCTGGCTAGGACCCCCGAACGGGAATCCCCTCGGCCAGCGAGCGGCGGGATAGATACCTCAAGGTTCGAGGTATGTCAACGCGACTTTGGCGCCGCAGCGGGGAGGGCCGTCTGCCCTTCCTGGATCGCCGTCGGATTTCGACCCCCTTGCGGGGCGCCACCCTCGGATTCCCAGCGGCCCACCTCTTCCTTGGGAGGTATGGCGGGCTGGTTGGGCGCGGCCACGATCTTTCCGGTGCGACGCGTTTCGCCTCGCGGCGGGGCGGGAGGGGGGCAGTTCTTGTCGGGGCGTGGCATGGCGCGGTCTCCTTTGACTCAGCGTGACTGACCAGCCGTTCCAGGGGCTGGGGTTCGTAAGGCGAATCCCCACGAACCGAAACTTCCATCCAGGAGCCGGTTGCAAAACCAGTGCCAGACCTTCGATAAGGAAACGTGCTTCGCCAGGAAGCCGGCGCCCTGCCGATCCCGCGCGAACACGGCAAGGAAAGTGGCACGACGTTTGCGTTGGTGTCGATCCGTCTCAGGCAACGGATATCACTCCAACACGCTCGATGAGGAGCACAACCATGTCGCAGCAACGGATGTCACGCAGCGGAAAGGTGAGCTACGCGGTCTTGGGCTGGTTGATCGGATTGCCGCTGCCGATCGTGCTGCTGCTGTTGTTCTTCCGCGGCTGCGATCTGTAAAGCCGGGCGCGAGCGCCGCCTGAAAGAAAGCCGCGAGCGCGGACGATGTGCTGTGGAGCTTGCAAGCCCGCGTTAGTGCGGCCGCGCCTGCCGCAGCGCCTCGCGCGCCCGCTGCTGGTTCGCGGCCGCGTCGGGGTGAGCGGGGTTGAGCCGCACCGCGGCAACCTTGCCAACCGTCGGTTTGCTCGAGGTCACACTGGGTGCATTGCTGCAACCAACTGGACGCCTGCACCTGTCAACTGGCCGAGGCGGGAATCGAACCCGCACGAGGGTTACCCCCCAGGGGATTTTAAGTCCCCAGCGTCTGCCTATTCCGCCACTCGGCCGCGTGAAAACCGACTTCGCCCGGCTCAGGTCGGAGCGTGGGTTGCGTTTCGGAGCGGGGATTCTACGCCAGAGCTCGTCGCGCAGCCAGAATCATCGCGACCAGCAGAGTTTGCCACTGGCAGAACTTCGAGGTCGGCCGCCGAGCCACTCACAGGTTCAGGGTTTATTTGCTAAGTCTTTGTGGGTAAATTAGTTGCGGAACCTAGCGACCTGCGAATCCAGGTGGCAAGAAGTTCGTATGCAAACGGATTTTAGGATTCCTAAGGGATTTTCGCTTGAATTGGCGGGACGGGTCGTTACCATCGTGACCTGGAGTACCAATGCCGCGGGCAATTGGGGCCTATGCGGTTTAATCTGCGTTGCAAAAACGCTCTTGGGGAAAAGGAGACGCTAATGAAGTTGGGAACATGGCGACGCGCTTTGGCCGTCGCGGGTGTTGCTTGCGCTGCGGTGCTGTTGACGGCACCGGAAGCCAAGGCCATCACCATCACAGTCAATTCGATCACCAAGCTTGGTGGCAACACGGCCACCGGAGTGGTCGGATCCAGCAACCGCCGTTCGAGCTACGATAGCGCGGTTAGCATCACGAATGCGGGTACTTCCACCGCCGACTCGGTTGGCGCCTCTGTTACTGGTGGTACCCGGTACGCCTCGACTCAGACATCGGACGCCAACGGCGTCTTCGTTGGGAGTGCTTCGCTGACCGCGACGGCATCGTATCAGGTTGTCTTCACGGTTACGCCGGGCCTTGCCGGCACCGTCTACGATCTGGAGATCGACACCTCGCGTATCGGCGCTTTTGTCATCCGCGACGAGACGTCGGCCAGCGCTTCGGCCAGCTTGAGCGCGGTCACCGGCACGCTCAATGGCCCCGTGGATGGTGGTTTGGCCTTGGCGGCCCTGCCTGGTCTGAACACCAGCAGCACGACCGTCCAAGCGATCAATCAGGCGAACACCACGACGTTGACCGGTTTGACCGGACCGCAGGTCTTCACGCTGACCTTCAACTGGACCGGCTCGACGAACAGCTCGAGCGGAGCCAACGGTGGCGACGAAGCGGTGGTGTTGATGGGCCTCGACACCCGCATCAATGGTGATGTGGGCGCGGCCGACGATTACCCGGGCACCAGCGGTCGGACCAATCCCGCGGGTGACGGGCACTTCGTCAACATCACGGCGACGATCACTGCCGTTCCGGAGCCGAGCACCTTCGCTCTGGCCGGCATCGGCCTGGCCGTCGGTGGTTTTGCCGCCTGGCGTCGCCGTCGCTAGTCGTTGTCCCAGCACAACTGACTGACTAACTCAGAACCGGTCCTTCTTCGCGAAGGGCCGGTTCTTTTTTGTTGATACGGCAAATCGCACGGGCATCGTGCGCAGCGCTCGGCGCCGTTGCTCTCGATCGCATCCCGCGGCGAGTCCGCTGCCGGGTTCTGGCGTGCGATTCCGCTCCGGGTGCCGAGCGACGCCTGAACCGCTACAATCGCGGGCCTGAAGTGGCGTTTCGTTCGGTGAGTGTCAATCAGGTTCGCCCATGTATCCCGGTCTCGACGGTCCCCTCGGCACCCGCGGCTCGTTGATGCTCGACGTGGTCTTTGTGGCCATGTTCGCCGTGTTGCCGGTGCTGGCCTGGAGCATCTGGCTGGTGCGGGTGCGGCGGAACTATGCCTGGCACAAGCGGGTGCAGTTGGCGCTGGCCGCGGTTCTGGGCCTGACCGTCCTGATCTTTGAGGTCGATATTCGCCTGCACGGCTGGCGCGAGCGGGCGGCCCCCTCCCCTTATTACCCGTCGCTCATGGACGCCGAGCGCTGGTCGGAGTCGCTGGGGGGACGGCTGACGGGACTGGCGCAGGCCCCCGGTTGGGTCGATCTGAGTCTCGCCCTTCATCTAATCTTCGCGGTCTCGACCGCCGTGCTCTGGACGGTGGTGGTGGTGCGGGCGGTGCGTCGATTTCCCCATCCGCCCGAACCTGCCGAGCATAGCGCCAGTCACAGATTCTGGGGGTGGGTCGCGGCGATCGATTTGCTGTTGACGTCGCTCACGGGGTGGCTGTTCTACTATCTGGCATTCGTGGCCTGAGGGGAGCACCGGACGTAGCGGACTGCCAGACGGGTCGCCTGCTGCCGTAGTCGGCCTCGCTGAGGCCGATGGAGTGCGTGCGGCGCGCGGCAAAGATCGGGGTCACAGACCCCGACTACAGAAGCACGGCGTTTGCAGCCCCCTTGGCTGCAGTTGCCGGCAAAACTGGCCGCTTGACGGGCCCCCGGATAGAATAATCGCGTGGCATTGGACCCCAGGTCCCGCGGTGCTGACTGAGGAGAACACGGCGTTGGCGAGCGGGATGGTTCCGGTCGTCTGAAGGTTGGCTGCTCACGAACGAAGCCCAGGAGACATCAATGACGAGCTCGTTTGGCTCGGCGGACCCTCTGGCCGCGAGCGTGCTGGTGTTGAATCGCTTCTACGCGGCGATTCACGTGGTCAACGTCCGTCGAGCGTTTGGGCTGTTGTTTCGCGACCTGGCCGAGGTCGTGCATGTTTCCGACGGCCAGTACGCGAACTACACCTTCGAATCGTGGCGCGAGATCAGCGAGCTGCGGGCGAACTTCAAGACGCCCGGCGAGGATTGGGTCCGCGCGGTGAACTTCGAGATCCAGGTGCCGCGCGTGATCCGGCTGCTCGCCTACGAGCGCGTTCCCAAGCAGACGATCCGCTTCAACCGGCGGAACATCTTTGCCCGCGACAACAATCGCTGCCAGTACTGCGGCAAGCGGTTCTCGACCAGCGAATTGAGCCTCGACCACGTGGTGCCGCGCAGCCGGGGCGGCGATACCTCGTGGGAGAACATCGTCTGCAGTTGCGTGCGATGCAACGTGAAGAAGGGGGGGCGGACCCCGACCGAAGCGCACATGCGGCTCGTCAAGCCACCGGTCAAGCCGAAGCGCAGCCCGCTGCTGACGATCAAGCTCGGCAATCCCAAGTACGAAAGTTGGAAGTCGTTCTTGGATAATGCCTACTGGTCGGTCGACCTGAAGTGACCGAAGTGCCTACTGGTCGGTCGACTTGCAGTGGCCGACGTGCCTCCCGGTCGGTCGATCCGGAGCGACCGACGTGTGGCGGCACCCGCCCGACTCCACCGAGCCGGGGGCATGCGTCCCCAGCGCCGGTCCCGCTGGCAGTTCTCTGGACCTGGATGCAGGCAGGGCCGCGGCGCAACGCCACGAGCATCGGTGCGAGCGCCGATGGCAGGAGAAGCGAATCCGCCCGACCCGTAAGTCCACGCGCCGCGACTGACGCGTGAACCGCCGAGAGCTAACCGCACATCGGGTCTTTTTTCTCGGTGATCACCGCGCATTGCGGCGCCATCTCGGAGTTGAGAGCGGTGAACTCTTTCCATTGCTCCGGCAGATTGTCTTCGTGGAAGATGGCTTCCACCGGGCATTCGGGCACGCACGCCTCGCAGTCGATGCACTCGTCGGGGTGGATGTAGAGCATCTTCTCCCCCTCATAGAAGCATTCGACCGGACAGACGACCACGCAGTCGGTGTACTTGCAACCGAAGCAGGGCTCGGCAACGACGTGAGTCATGGATGCAGACGCTCCTTTCGCGACGCGTGGTTTGCTCGCAGCAGCCGCAGTGCGGGGACCACGCTCCGCCCCACTGCAGGAAATCGTAACTCGATCAAAACCTTAGGAAGTGGTTCGGGTCAGGCAACGGCGAAGGTTCAGTTTTCGCCGCTGCGCCTGTCCACGCCGCACCTTTCGGCAGGGCGAGAATCAACTCGCCGCCCGCGGTGTCGATCCCCGCGGCTCGCCAGCGCGATCCGAGGGTTTCTCAGCCAGCGGGGCGAGCTTTTGCAGGCGTGACAAGTCCTTACATCGTATGGACTTGTCGCCTTAGGCTCGCCAGCCTGCGAGAATCTTAGAACTGCCGGCAAACAATGTCAACCCAATCGGATTCTCTTGCCTGGATTTGCGCCGACCGTCGCGCACACCCGTATTGCCCGGTATTTTGCTTCCACTTAAGATGTTTTTGGTCGATGACGTGCGGTCCCGTGAGCTGATCTCCCAGCACTTCCGCGGCACGGATCTGCCCAGGCGCGGCGCACGCCGGCTCAGAGGTTATTCGGTCGTGGCCCTCTCCGAAATTGATCGCAGCCTGTTAGAACGCTGCCTCGCGCGGGCCCCGCGCGCTTGGGAGGACTTCGTCGATCGTTACCTGGGGCTGGTGGTTCACGTAATTAACCATACGGCTCAGGCCCGGTCGATTCGGCTCACGCCCGAGGACCGCGACGATCTCTGCGCCGATGTCTTTCTGGCCGTGATCCAGGACGATTTTGCCGTGCTGCGGCATTTTCGCGGTTTGAGCAGCCTGGCGACGTACCTGACGGTCGTTGCACGCCGGATCGTGGTCCGGCAGTTGATGAACCAAAAGAGCGCGCGCCTGGCCCCCGCGGCCGCGCATGCGACCTCCGATTCGAACTCCAACGGCGCCGAGGCGCTGCTGGCCGATCGCGAGCAGGTCACACGCCTCATGGATCAGCTCGACGCCGGCGAGGCCGAACTGGTGCGGCTCTATCACCTGGAGGGGAAGTCGTACCAGGAGATCAGCGCCGCGGTGGGCATGCCGGAGAACAGCGTCGGACCGCTGTTGAGTCGCGCCCGCAAGAAGCTCCGACAACTAGGGCTCGACGCGAATCCCGCGACATCCTAGGGGCGGGCCAGGAACGTAACCGGCCAGAATGCCCGTCGTGGAATCTCAGAGCACCTCGCGCTGCAGGATCGGCGCTTGGCGATTCCGCCGGAGCAGCCGACCGAGTCCGAGCCAGCCCAGGCCGCAGAGCAGCAGCCAGGCGGCCGACGGTTCAGGCACCGAGTAGGTAATCTGCAGGATCGGTCGGTCCAAGAGCGAGCTCTCCGAACTGCGGGGGCGCCAGCCATCGGTTCCACTCGGGTTGATCATCCAGCCATAGTTCGTCGACTGTCCGCTGGCAAACGACGCGATCGAATCGGTGACGTCAAAAATGGCGTAGTCGCCCAAAGTGTTGGGCAGCAGGGTGAACTCAGCCCCGGCAACCGTCTCGCTTCCCAGCGAGATTCCGCCGCCCAGGCCGTTCCAGGTCGACGCCGCCGAGAAGGGCACAGTCAGTTGATGC